>CAYLXY010000129.1:0-5809 GCA_964387405.1 uncultured Clostridiaceae bacterium | reverse complement strand
TATTAAAGAATATATAGCAAATCTAGATGAATTTGATAACGAACTAAAAGATTTAGCAACTTCTATAATTTATGCTACAATTCGCCCAAATAAGTTCTTAGATGAGGATGCTACTAATAGAGAAATAGAATTAGCAAAAGAAAATGTAGAAAAAATAATAATACGAAAAGGCGACAATATAATTAAAGAAGGAGAAACTATTACAGCTGACAGACTAGAGCTATTAGGAGAATTAGGAGTTCTAACTGATGAAAGTAAATTTGATTTTGTTTTATATATAGGTATAGCTGCTATAGTTTTAGTAATTGAGCTTATTATAATTGCATATATAGCAGTATTTAATAAGGAATTATTGCAAAAACCTAAAAAACTTCTTATGATTTATATTATTTTTGTTTCGATATTAATAATTGGAAAAGTTGTAGAAGGACTTTCAATATACTTAATACCCGTAGCAGCAGCTGCTATGCTATTTTCAATTTTATTAGAATCTAGGCTGGCTCTTTTAATTAATCTATGTTTAACTATATTAATTACTATTATTACTGGTAATAGTATTACATTTATAGCTATGGCCCTAGTTGGTGGAACAGTAGGAGCCTTTACTGTAATAAATGCCCAGCAAAGATCGAAGATTATATATGCAGGAATTATTGTGAGTATAATCAATATGGCAACAATTGTAGGCATTGGCTTTATAAATAGTAGCGAAATAATGGAAACCCTTAGATTTGGATTTTATGGATTGTTAAATGGATTATTTTGCTCTATATTAACAATAGGATCACTTCCTATGTGGGAGTCTGTATTTAATGTAGTTACACCATTAAAATTATTAGAATTATCAAATCCAAATCAACCAATATTAAAAAAGTTATTATTAGAAGCTCCAGGTAGCTATCATCACAGCATTATAGTAGGAAACTTAAGTGAATCTGCAGCAGATGCTGTAGGAGCAAATTCTTTATTAGCTAGAGTAGGTTCTTTTTATCATGATATTGGAAAAACAAGAAGACCTTATTTTTTCAAAGAAAATCAGTTAACATCCGATAATCCCCATGATAGATTAGATCCTTACTTAAGCAGTACTATAATTAGAGATCATGTAAAAGATGGTAGAGAACTAGCTAAAAAACATAATGTTCCGATTGAAATAATAGACTTTGTTGAGCAACACCATGGAGATACATTAGTAGCTTATTTTTATTATGAGGCTAAAACTAGAGATGGTGAAGATAAGGTAAATGAAGAAGATTTTAGATATAGTGGACCAAAGCCTCAAACAAAAGAGACAGCCATAGTAATGATGGCTGACTCTGTAGAGGCTGCAGTTAGAAGTTTATCATCACCAACAAAAGAAAAGGTAGAGGAATTAATAGAAAAAATAATTCAAGATAAACTAAATAGTGGCCAATTAGAAGAGTGTAACATTACTTTAAAAGAAATAAATAAAATTAAAAAATCTTTTTTAAAGACAATAGTAAGTATTTTTCATGAAAGAATAGAATATCCAGATATGGATATAGAAAAAGAAGATAGGGGCAAACCTGATGGAATTAGTAATTCATAATAAACAAGATAAACATGAAATTGAGGAAGATTTAATTCAACTATTAGAGCAGGCAGCCTTAGAATGCTTAACCTATGAAAACTGGGATTTAAATTATGAAATAAGCTTACTTTTGGTTGATGATGATGAAATTCAAGAGTTAAATAAAAATTATAGAGGAAAAGATAATCCTACGGATGTTCTATCTTTTCCTCTAGTTACTAAGGATGAGATTATAAATATAGGCGAGAAACTTTTAGGGGATATAGTTATATCTGTAGAAAGAGCAGTATTACAGGCAAAAAAATATAATCACTCTTTTAAAAGAGAAATGGGTTTTTTATTAGTTCATAGCATGTTTCATCTTATGGGTTACGACCATGATACGGAGGAATCCACAAAAGATATGAGAACTAGAGAAGAAACTGTTTTGTCATCTTTAAATCTAATTAGAGAATAATGGGGTAATAATGTATGAGAGTTAAAAGGCTAATAGATAGTTTAAATTATGCATTTGAAGGAATTATCCATGGACTAAAAAATGAAAAAAACATGAAGATACATTTTTTTGTAGCCATAGTTGTATTAGTTGCAAGTCTATTTTTTGATTTAACTAGAATAGAAATCCTTATATTATTTCTTACAATTACTATGGTAATAGTAGCAGAAATGATTAACACTTCAATAGAGGCGACTATTGACTTAATAACAGATAAATATCATGTTTTAGCTAAAACAGCTAAAAATGTAGCAGCAGGAGCAGTATTAATTGCTTCAATTAATTCTATAATTGTAGCTTACTTAATCTTTTTTCACAGATTTAATCCCTATACATTACAAGTGCTTCACCATGTAAGACAATCTCCATTACACATAACTTTTATAGCATTAATTGTTGTAATATTTACTATAATTGGAATAAAGGCATATCTTGGTAGAGGAACTCCCTTACAAGGTGGAATGCCAAGTGGACATGCAGCCATTGCCTTTTCATTAGCTACTGCAATTACTTTTATATCTGAAAACATGTTTATATCTACATTATCTGTACTTATGGCTCTTTTAGTATCTCAAAGTCGAATTGAGACAAAGATACATAGTTTTTTTGAAGTAGTTATAGGGGGAATTTTGGGTATATTAATAACAGTGATATTTTTTCAAATATTTAGCTAAAAAAGTGTAGGTGAGAGATATGTTTAAAGAAATCAGAAAAACATTTTTAACAGGACTATTAGTAATGATTCCTTCTATAATTACAATTTATTTTATACTTTGGATATTAAATAAAGTTGATAGTGTATTTAGAAGACCTATAGAAGAGTTGCTAGGATTTACAATTTATGGTTTGGGAATTATTATTACAATTGGTCTAATTTTACTTGCTGGTGTTATAGCTACAAATTATGCAGACCATAAACTCTTCAACGCTACTGAATATTTTTTCAAAAAAATTCCAGTGGTAAGATCTATTTATTTTCCTGTCAAACAACTTACACAAACTATATATGGAAACGCTAATACAGCTTTTCGTAAAGTTGTTTTAGTAAAGTATCCTACACCACAAGTACATACTATAGGATTCATTACTTCAACAGGCGTTAAAGAGGCTGAAGATAAAATAGGTAAAGCTACTGTTTGTGTTTTTATACCTACTACACCTAACCCAACCTCTGGAATGTTTGTAATCTTAGCAGAGGAAGATGTAATAGAGTTGGATATGTGTATAGAAGATGCAATTAAATTAGTAGTTTCTGGAGGGATTGCAAAACCAACAGACAAAGATTAGTTAATAAAAGGCAATTGTAGAAAGGATGACATATTATGCATAATTGGAATAAAAAAGTGATAATATTATTTCTAATTATATCAGTATTATTTATTGGAACAGGGTGTAGAAAGAATAATGACAGTGAAAATCAAAATGATACGGACATGGCAATAGAAGAAAGAGAAGAAGTAGAAACTGTAGATCAACCTAAAATAGAAGGCATAGCTTCACCTTTAAGTGGTATTTACGCAAAAGAAGAAAAAATAATGAGAAGACCATTAACTATTGTTTTTGATAATCAATATGGAGCTAGACCACAAGCTGGTTTAGTAGATGCTGAAATTGCTTATGAATTTTTGGCAGAAGGAGATATTACTAGATACTTAGGTGTGTTTTTAATAAATGAGCCTAAAGATTTAGGACCTGTAAGGAGTGCCAGGCCATATCTTGTAGAAAAGGCATTAGAGTTTGACAGTTATTTTGTACATGCAGGTGGAAGCAATCAGGCAAAGGCAGATATTAAAAATAAAAATGTATCAAATATAAGCTCATTAAGTAGAGGAAAAGATATATTCTGGAGAAAAAATCATAAAAAGATACCTCATAACCTATACTCTAGTTATGAAGCTCTTCAAAAAGCAGCGGAACAAAGTAACTATAGAAAAGAACCATTATTTGATGGATTTAAATTTAATTCTTCTTTTAAAACAATAGAAACAGGTCAAGTAGCAAAAGAAGTAAAGGTTAAATACTTTAAAAATAATGAGCCATCATATATTTATGATCAAGAAAATAAAATTTATAAAAGATATTATAATGGAACAGAACATAAAGATGAAATAAGTAAAGAAACTCTTACTGCAACAAACATTATAATACAAGAAGTATCAGCTAAAGTAATAGATGATGAATTACGGTTAAAAATGGATACAGTTGGACAAGGTAAAGCAAAATATATAAGTGCTGGAAAAGCTATTGATATAACTTGGAAAAAGCCTAGTTACGAGGGACCTACAAAGTATTACTATGAAACAGGAGAAGAGTTAAATTTAAATCCAGGCAAAACTTGGGTCCAAGTAGTAAGAGATTTAAACAATGTAACTATAGGTGATTAGTAATGGAGGGGATATTTTGATATACAAAGAACTAGTTAAAAAAGCAATAAAAGCAAAAGAAAATGCTTATGCTCCATATTCTGAATTCCCTGTAGGAGCAGCAATACTTACTGAAAAAGGAAATATATATACAGGATGTAATATAGAATGTGCATCCTATGGAGGAACAAATTGTGCAGAAAGAACTGCAGTATTCAAGGCAGTTTCAGAAGGAGAACGAAATATAAGAGCTATAGCTATAATTAGCAATTCAGAAGACTATACCTATCCTTGTGGAATTTGTAGGCAAGTACTAATAGAATTTGGTAGTGATATAGAAGTCATAATTGCAAAATCAGAAGATGATTTTAAAATATATACTATAGATAAGTTATTGCCAAATTCTTTCTCTCCAGAAGATTTAAAAAAATTAAGGGGAGGGTGTAATAATGGCATTTAAGTCAGGGTTTGTAACTATAATAGGAAGACCTAATGTTGGTAAATCAACACTTATGAATAAGATAATTGGTGAAAAAATAGCTATAATGTCGGACAAAGCTCAAACTACAAGAAATAAAATACAATGCGTATATACACAAGAGAACTATCAAATTGTATTTTTAGATACACCAGGTATACATAAACCTAAACATAAACTAGGTCAATATATGGTTAAAATAGCCAAAGAAACATTAAAAGAAGTAGATCTAATATTATTTGTAGTGGACCATAGCACTACAATTGGGCCAGGAGATAAATATATTATGGAACAGTTAGAAGGTATAGAGACACCTATTATTTTAGTAATAAACAAAATAGATAAAATGAACCAAGAGAGTTTAAACGAATTATATGAAAAATATGAGGAAAAAGATATCTTCCAGCATATAATTGGTATATCAGCTTTAGAAGGTGCTAATTTAGATAATTTGATAAACCTTATAGTAGACTATTTACCTGAAGGTCCTCAATATTTTCCAGATCATATGATTACAGATCAGCCAGAACGGCTAATTGTTGCAGAACTTATAAGAGAAAAGATACTTCACTACACAGAACAAGAAATTCCCCACGGAGTTGCTGTAGAGATTAATTTAATGAAAAAAAGAAAAAAACAAGACATAATAGATATTAGTGCTACCATATACTGTGAAAAAAAATCCCATAAAGGAATTATAATTGGTAAAGGTGGTAGAAAACTAAAAGGTATAGGCAAAAGTGCAAGACAAGATATAGAAAAACTTATGGGTTCAAAGGTATATTTAGAGCTATGGGTAAAGGTAAAAGAGGATTGGAGAAACACAGATAATATGTTAAGAAATCTTGGTTATGAATAAAAAATAATAAATAATAGAAAAATTTACAATGTATAGTAGGCCCCAAAATGTAAAAAAAAGT
>CAYLXY010000128.1:0-5817 GCA_964387405.1 uncultured Clostridiaceae bacterium | reverse complement strand
TTTTATTATAAAAACAACAATGAAAAAATTGAAATGATAAGAACTGAACCTGAGTATGAAATACCAACAGAACAAAAAGCATTTCTAGCATCTACAGTTCATAAATTAACTAATGACTTTAATATAATAACTCCTGATTGGGTATTTAAAAATGAATACTATTTGAATGAACCATATTTCGGCTGTAATGCCAAAGGCAAATTAAGATTGCTTTTTATGTATAAGTCCCCAACAGAATTTAAACATAGAAATGTTTTTGTCGATGAAAATATTTTACAAAGGGTGTAGGTGATTTTATGTTATCAAAAGATATAATAATTAAAGCTCTTAAAATGTTAGGTGAAGAATTAGAAAAACAAGGACTTGAAGGGGAAATAATTTTAACTGGTGGTGCTTCCATGTGTTTAGTACATTCAGCTAGGGATATGACACAAGACATAGATGCACTATACGAACCTAAAGCTGTAATAAATGAGATTAGTGAAAAAATAGCAAAAGAAAATAATTTACCATTAGATTGGCTAAATGATGGGGTGAAAGGGTTTATAAGTGAAAAGATAGAAACTACGGAATTTGCACAATTTGGAGCTTTAAAAGTTACTACTGTTACACCAGAATATTTATTAGCTATGAAACTAATGTCAGCAAGGGTTACAGGACAAGACTATAATGATATAAAATACTTGTTAAACAAACTAAATATTCAAACTATACAAGAATCACAAAATATTGTAGAAAAATATTATCCAATTAAATTAATACTACCTAAAACTATGTATATAATAGAACAAAGTATAGAAGAAATACAGGAGAAAAAAACACAAACATCAAGTAGTTCAGATAAAGAGATAGAGCGGAATGATAATTTAGACTTAGAAATATAAATTTAATAGTAGATATTGAAAAAGAAAAACTAAACAGCTTTTTAAGCTGTTTTTTGTTTTTTGAAATATTAGAACTAAGACAACCATTGTTATACATATATTATTAAAAAGAAGAAAAGGGGATGATTTTTATGAAAAAAGAATTGAAAGAATTAAAAAACTGTAAAACAATAAAAGTAAAAAGAGAATTCATTAATAGCGACAATAAAACCCTAGAAAATATTTTAATTGAAATATTGGAAAATAAAATAAAAAACCAGTTATATATACATTAGTTGTTTCCTTAATTTCAATTGATTCTACTTGCTCCTTGGAGTACTATATAAGTAGCAGGTAGTTATCATTAAAGGAGGTCTTTTATATTTAATATGTTTAAAATAAAAGAGATTGATAACTACTTTACAGATAAAACTTCAATTTACAGGGTTGCTATTTACTGTAGAATTTCTAATGAAGATATGACAAAACAAACAAACAACTTAGATTCAGAATCTATAAAAAACCAGAAAGATATATTAACTAAATATGTGCTAGAACAAGGATGGCAACTAATTGATATTTACGTTGATGATGGATACTCTGGTTTAAATTTTGATAGACCTGATTTTAAGAGAATGGTAGAAGATATAGAGTTAGAAGAAGTTGATTTAGTTATAACTAAGGACTTAAGTAGATTAGGAAGGGACTATATTGATACGGGATATTATCTCGAAAAATATTTCCCTGAAAAAAACGTAAGGTATATAGCTTTAAATGATGGCATTGATACATTTGGAAATAATATAAACAATGATATTACCCCTTTCAGATCTGTAATAAATGACATGTATGCAAGAGATATTTCTAAAAAGGTTAAAAGCGCTATGGATAGCAAAAGAAAAAGGGGTAAATTTATCGGTCCATTTGCTCCTTATGGCTATAAAAAGGATGAAAAGAATAAAAACAAATTAGTTGTTGACAAAGAAGTTGCGCCCATAATAAAAAGAATATATATGCTTTATTTGCAAGGTATAGGTTTCACTAAAATAGCTCATATTTTTAATGATGAGGGCATCTTAACACCTACAGAATATAAAGCAGCAATTAAAGACAATAATTACAAAGGCACTGCTAAAGGTTCTTTATGGGGTTTTGCTACGATTAGATACATATTAAGCAACCCAACATATGCGGGTTGTTTGGCACAAAATAAGTATCAAAAAATAAATTATAAATCTAAAAAATTAAGAAGTTTACCAAGAGAAGATTGGATAGTAGTAAATGATACACATGAAGGAATAGTAGATATTGAAACCTTTAAAGATGTACAAAAGCTAATGGGCAGAAAGCATGACAAGAGACAGATTAGCACATATGAGGCTAAACTTTTTTCTGGCTTTGTATTTTGTGCAGACTGTAAAGCCTACATGACATATCATACTACGCCTTCGGGATATATATATTTAATTTGCTCTACTTATAAACGCTATACTTTGAAATATTGTACAAGGCATTCTTTAAAAGAAGAAATATTAAAGGAAATAATTATAGAAGATATTACAAAGTTAGCCGAAAGATCTGTTAATAAAGATAATTTAATAAGCATAGCTAAAAATAAAAACAATAGTTTGCCGACAGACGAAATATCTACTGACATAAAAACTATAGAAAAACGTGTAGAAGAAATAAAAAACATTATTAAATCACTTTATCAAGATAAATATAAAGGTATAATAACTGAATTAGATTTTATAGAACTAACAAATGGATTTAATAAAGAAAGAGATACTTTAAATAGAAGATATAATCTTCTAAAAGAAAAACTAAGCAACATTACCAATCAAAGCAAAGAAGAAAACAAAACATATAAATTAGTTGAAAGCTTAGTGAAATTTAAAGAATTAGATGTTTACACTTTAGAGAAGTTAATATCCAGGATAGATATTTACGAAGATAAAAGTGTAAAGATCACTTATAACTTTAAAGAACCAATTAACATTAAGTATCCATAACATAACGTACCTTGGGGTAATTATGGTATTCATGGAACTAATAAGCCGAATTCCATTGGAAGCAATGCTTCTGCAGGCTGTATAAGAATGAACAATACAGATGTAGAGGATCTTTATAAATATGTTAAGGAAAATACTACTGTTACTATTATAAATGGAATCTTTGGACCTTTTGGTTATGGACTTAGAACAATATCTCCTGGAGATGTTGGATCGGATGTAATGGAGGTTCAAGCTAGATTAAGAGCATATGGATATTATAATGTTGAATATTTAGATGGTAAATACGGACCACATATGGAACAAGCTTTATATGAACTTCAAAAAGATAATAATATTGCTAAAGATCCTCATATTAGAACAGAAACATACAAAGCACTAGGAATTGTTATAATGGATTAATTCAAAAATATGGTATAATTAAGTTGAGTATCTGAAAAAGTATAGTTAGGACACACATTACTTAATTGGAGATGTGATTATTATGACAAGTAATATTTTGATTAAATTGCTAATGTTGGTTATTTTATTATTAATTTCAGCATTTTTTTCTGCTGCTGAAACTTCCCTTGTATCACTAAGTAAAATAAAGGTCAGGTATATGGCAGATGAAAAAATTAAAGGTGCGAAATTAATTCAAGAAATGCTAGAAAATCCTAGTAAGTTAATGGGAACTGTTTTAGTAGGTAATAACCTTGCTAATATAAGTGCATCTGCTATAGCTACTGCACTTACTATGGAATTATTTAAAGGAAATGCAGTTGCTATAGCAACCGTAACAATGACTATTTTAATTCTAGTTTTTTCAGAAATAACTCCAAAGTCCCTAGCTGCTCAAAATGCAGAAAAAGTAGCTTTAATAGTATCTAAACCTTTATCTATAATAATAATAGTCATAAACCCTATTGTAATTATCATTACTAAAGTAACTAATCTTTTAGTTGGAATATTAGGAGGAAAAACTGATAAAGATGCTCCCTATATTACAGAAGAGGAATTAAAATCTATAGTTAATGTAAGTCATGAAGAAGGGGTTTTGGAAATAGAAGAAAAACAAATGATTTACAACGTGTTTGAGTTTGGAGATCTTCAAATAAAAGATGTTATGATTCAAAGAACAGATATGTCAGCGATAGAAGTCAGTTCAGATTTTAACAAGATTATAGAGATTATAAAGAAAGAAAAATATTCAAGGTATCCTATATATGAAGATGATATTGATAATATAATAGGAATTATAAATGTGAAGGATCTAGTTTATATAGACCAAACTATAGATGAGTTTAATACTGTAGATTATATGAGAGAACCTTATTTTACATATGAATTTAAAAGAATAACAGAGTTTTTTAAAGAAATGAAAAACAATAGAGTGCATATGGCCATAGTTATTGATGAATATGGTGGTACTGCAGGTATTGTAACTTTAGAGGATGTAATAGAAGAAATAGTTGGAGAAATCGAAGATGAATATGATGGAGTTGAAAAAGAGGTTGAGAAAATAAATGACAAAGAATATATTGTAGATGGAAGTACAAAGATCGCATTTGTAAATGGCTTTCTTGGCCTAAGTATAGAGTTTGAAGATTTTGATTCTTTGGGTGGTTTTATTATGGGAGAGTTAGGTAGGTTACCTAAAGTAGGAGAAATAGTTGTTTATGAAAATATAAAATTTACAGTGGATTCTGTTTCTAAACATAGAATTAAAAAAATCAGGCTTGAAATCTTGCAAATTTAATCTAAGCTAATTATGTATATAAGAATTCTGTATTTTAAATTAATATAAAAATATTATGAGGGGGATAATAAGATAGTATAAAAAATTGGAGGCGAGAAAATGTTTATCGTATTTACAAGAACATTATTATTATACTTGCTAGTAGTGGTTGTTATGAGGATGATGGGTAAAAGACAGGTAGCACAAATGCAACCTTTCGAACTTGTGATAATGATAATGATTGCAGATCTTGCAGCCACTCCAATGGAAGATGTAGGTATTCCCTTAATAAATGGAATTATTCCAATAATTGTACTCTTATCTATACAAGTGCTAACATCTTATTTTTCTTTAAAGAGCGAAAGTTTTAGGGATTTTGTTTGTGGTAAGCCAAGCATATTAATACATAAAGGGAGAATAGACCAATCGGAAATGCATAGGTTGAGGATAAACATAAATGATTTGTTAGAAGCACTTAGGAATAAAAATTATTTTAATATAAGCGATGTAGAATATGCCATTTTAGAAACTAATGGGCAAATGAGTATAACTCCTAAAGCAGATAAAAGACCTGTTGTAGTAGCTGATATGAATGTAAAGTCAAAAGAAGAGGAACTTCCTGTTACCTTAATAGTTGATGGGAAATTAAATGATAATAAACTTAAAAAAGCTGGCTACGATAAAATATGGTTAATGAATCAACTTAAAAAACAAAATATAAATAAGATAGAAAAGGTTTTTTTCGCTTTTTTATCCTCAGATAAGGTTTTTTACGTGCAAGAGAAGAAAAAACAGAGGTGCTAGGGAGGGATTATATGCGAGTTGTTGTAACTACTATACTCATCTTAGTACTTTTCTTTGTTAGCACTTTTATGCTTAATGAATATATAAACAAAAGTTGTGAAAATTTGCTTGCTAACGCTAAGGTACTAGATAAGTCTATTAAAGGAGAGAGCTGGAATCAAGGAACAGAAGAAGTGAAAAATCTTAAAGAGCAATGGGAGACTACAAAAAAAGGTTGGCAATTATTTTTAGAACACTATGAAATGGATGCCATTGATATTGCTTTATCGAGACTGGAGGAATATATAAAAATTGAAAACAAACCATTAGCTTTGGGTGAAATGGCAGAACTCAAACTACTAATAAGTCATGTAAAAGATAAAGAAAGTTTTAAATTAGTAAATATATTTCCTTTTTTTGGCGTTTCAATATCAAACTTAGA
>CAYLXY010000127.1:0-5840 GCA_964387405.1 uncultured Clostridiaceae bacterium | reverse complement strand
ACTTCTAGAATAAATAATATAGCTATTAAGGTACTAAGGTAGTACTAAAGACTTTAAAATTTAAAATAAAAACAGAGAATTTAACCGGAGGAATTTTATGATAGTAAAAACATTAGAGTTAGATATTTATATAGCAGAGTCTAATTCATTAAAGGATAAACGAAGGGTTTTAAAAAGTTTAATAAAACGCTGTCGTCAAAAATTTAACGTGTCTGTATCAGAAATAGAAGATATGGATGAACTTAGACATACAGTAATAGGAATCGCAACTGTCACAAATGCTGATTCTTATGCAGATGAAATATTAGATAAATGTTTAAATTTAATTGAAACTGAATATAGTGTAGATATTCTAAACATAGAAAGAGAACGGAACTAGTTACTAATAGTTGAGTGGAGTTGATTGTATGTTTATATTGGTTTTGCTAATTTACATGTAAGTCACAATATTAATTAAAAACTGGTATTAGGAGAGATATATAACATGTGTACAGGTATAAAAATAAATTATGATGATGGTTGTGTTATGGGAAGGACAATGGTTTATCAATTGGGATTTCAAGATATAGATGATAAGGATAAAAGACAGGAGTTTTTCTTAGGTTCAGATTTTATAGTACAAAAGTCAAAAAATGGAATAAGTGAAAATAATTATTTAAATAGGAACTAAAAGATATGTCTAAGAGTATGATAAATTTAGAATACAATTTTAATAGAAGTAGGAGGTATATTATGAGTCGTCTACCAGATTCGGAATTAGTTATGGTGCCGGGTGGGACATTGATTACTGATACTCCTGAAGAAGGGCGTGCCCTAGCAATGCTAATAGCTCGTCATACCGTTCACAACATCCAACCAGATCTTTGTATCCTCAAAAGGGGTCGGGAAATATACTCAGTAAATCCTGATAGCCTTATTGCTGCAAGTCAGGTTGTTGCAATAGAATTCCAAACAATAGCAGCGACTAATAATTATTGGCGACAACCTGGCATGTGTAGATAAAAGATAGGTTGATAAGGCTTGTGGGATTAAAAGGAGGTACAGGTCTATAAATTACTCCATTGAAACAATAAACTAAAACCTTGTAATAGCTAAAAAATAGCTGTTACAAGGTTTCTTGTATGTGTTTTACTTGTAAAAAGATGATATTATTTTAAGGAAAATGACCTCAGTAAAACTAGCTCTATTTAATAAATACATAAGAAAGCAAATATCCTATTACAAGTCCACCAAGGTGAGCTGTAATACTTATACTTGGAACTAAAATAGTTAGAACTAAATTTATACCAAGAAGTGAAAGGATGTTTTTTCTACCTCCCGGAGTTACCATTTCCCAACATACAAATTATCCTGTAAAATTTAATTATCAGAAAAAACCCACAGGAGGATTGTATGATGAAACAAATTCTATCAGAAAACGGAATAAATTTCAATGATTTAGAGAAAGAAATTTTTGAAATAGCGTGTAAAAATGCGAGGGAAACAATGGTGGAAGTTTTAGAATCAATAGATGAAAACCTACAAATTAACCGAGATAAAGAAATATATAGGCATAAAGGTAAGCGAGTAACAACAATCAAAACCATAATGGGTGAGGTTGAATTCAAAAGAACAATTTATGAAACTAAAAATGACCTAGGTGAAAAAGCTTATATATATTTGTTAGATGAAGCAATAGGGCTAGAAACCTTTGGAAAGGTATCGACAAACCTAGCTTTTAAAATAGCCGAACACGCAAGTATAAGTTCGTTTAGGAATTCAGCCCATAATATAAGTAGCACAACAGGCCAAAGCATCAGTCATGGAGGCGTATGGAATGTTATTCAGTCTCTAGGCGAAAAGCTCAAAGAGATTGAAGATAACGACACAAATACTGCAGCGAATGGACATATAACCGGTACAAAGGAAACGAAAATACTCTTTGAGGAAGCCGATGGTGTGTGGATTAATATGCAGGGTAAAGACAGGCCAAGAAAAGGCAGAAGATCAGAGCTAAAAGTAGCTGTAGCATATGATGGTTGGGAGTTAGAAAGTAAAAACAGATATAGGTTAAGGAATAAAGTCGCAGTGGCTGGTTTTGATAATAGCAGGGACTTTCAAAAGCGTAAAGAAGGCGCTATTGCAAAGGTTTTTAATACTGATGAAGTTGAAATCAGGATTTTAAATGGCGACGGTGGTGGCTGGATAAAAGGTGGATTAATTGACGAAACTGTTCACTTTCAGCTTGATCCATTTCATTTAAATCGGGATATAGTAAAAAAGGTAAGGGATAAAACCCAGAAAAACAATATTATGTCATTGCTAAAGGGGAAAAAAGTTGATGATGCACTGGAATACATCAATGAATTGGCTGTTCAAACAACAGATTATAAAGAAAACGAAAGGCTTACAGAGCTTTATAACTATCTATATAACAATAAGGAAGGTCTTATCCCTTATCAACAAAGGGGCCTTGATATACCCCCACCTCCTGCCGGGGTTGTATACAGAAACTTAGGAACAATGGAGCATCAAATTTGCGATATAATAGCCCAAAGAATGAAAAACATAAAGGGCAGTTGGAGTAAAAGTGGTGCGGAAAAACTAAGTAAAATTTTAACTGTAAAAGCAACTAACGGGTTGTACGAAAAGATTAGTGGGATTTCAGTAATAATCCTTCCGGAAATATATACAGGAGAGGTCCAAGAGATTCTAAGCGCCGCTAAGGCGCCTAAAAAGGATGGTAAGGGATACCGATATCCAAAAACAGGTGGAATGCCTTTTGTGGGGTCATCTGTAACAAATGGACGTAGGGCAATTCAAAGTATGTTGAGTTATCATTGATAGGCAGTGAAAATCCATTGCTTTAGTTAGTGTTAAAATTTTTAGGTTTTATTATAAAAACGAACTATTAAGTGAAGAAATTTAGGTTAAGGTAAGCCTTAATTATAGGATAAAAATCGTATGTTAAAAAAAGATAAGGTTTTGCCAACTATTACTTGACACTAACATATTAATACAAGGAGTGCTATAGGAGCAATAGATGATATAGTTTCAAGTAGAAGATAATTATATTATTAATATAAGATTTTTATAAAGTAAATGAAGGAGGATAAAATTGAACATATTAGCCCTTAGAAATCTTTCAGCACAGGCAAGAGTAGAGTTAAGAAAAAAGATTGAAACAAAAGTATTACAACTAGGAATTACAGAGGAAAATATAGAAAAGGAATCAGTTGAACTTTCAGATTCTATATTTATAGAAGGTATACAATTATCAAAAAAAGAACAGTTTCAAAGGAATAAATTAATAGATGAAATTAATATAAAAGGTTATAAAGAGGTCATAGAAGAAGTAGCTTATACTTGGTTTATTAGAATTATAGCTATAAGATTCATGGAAGTAAATAACTACTTACCAACAAAAGTATTATCTTCAAAAACAAAAGGTGATTATCAACCAGATATAATTAAAGAAGCATTAAATATTAATTTACATATAGATAAAAATTTAGTATATAAATTAAAGACTAGTAATGAAAAACAGGCAATAGACAAATTATATAGATATTTAATAGTAGAACAATGCAAGGAATTAAACAAGATATTACCTCTTATGTTTGAAAAAACAAAAAGTTATATAGAATTATTATTTCCAGATGGTTTATTAGCAGATGGGTCTTTTGTAAGGGCTATGACAGATCCAAATAATATTCCAGAGAAAAGTTGGGAAGAAGTGGAGATAATAGGCTGGCTTTATCAATATTATATATCTGAAAGAAAAGACCAAGTATTTGCAAAATCAAAAATTGAAAAGATAGAAAAAGAAGACATAGGGCCGGCGACTCAAATATTTACACCTAATTGGATAGCTAAATATATGGTAGAAAATTCCCTAGGAAAGCTTTGGCAAGAAGGACATCCAAATGAAGGATTAAAAAAGCAATGGAAGTACTATATAGAAAGAGTAGAGCAAGAAAAAGAAGTACAGGTAAAAATAGATAAATTAAAAGGAGAATCTAAAAAATTACAAGTAGAAGATATTAAAATAATTGATCCAGCTATGGGGTCAGGTCATATTTTAGTTTATGCTTTTGATCTTTTATATGATATTTATATATCTCAAGGATATATTGCCTATGAAATACCAAAATTTATTATAGAAAAAAATTTATATGGAATAGATATAGACAAGAGAGCATTTCAATTAGCTTATTTTGCTTTAATGATGAAGGGTAGATCTAAAAATAAAAATTTTTTAAATGAAAAAGTAAAAATAAATATTATCTACATAGAAGAAAGTAATACATTACTAAACAGTAAAGACTCTTCATTCCATTCTGTCCCATTCAAAGTGACAAGTGATAAGGACAGGGTGGCAGCTAATAAAGATTCTTTGAGTAATCCATCTGTCATCCAGAGCATTAACCAAGGATATTTACTTTTGAGCCATATTAAAGACCCTAGATTAAAAAAAGATTTAGAATATTTAATAGATGTATTTTATGATGCTAAAGAATATGGTTCCATACTTAAAGTTAAAAAAATAAACTTTGATTTAATAGAAAAAACATTAGAAGAAATAAGAAGTTTTTCAGATAAAAATATATTTCAAGCTCAATATAAGAATGAAGTATTGGATATTTTATATAAATTAATAAAACAAGGTGAAATATTAAGTGATAATTATGATGTAGTTGTTACTAATCCACCTTATGCTGGTTTTAGAAAATTAAATAATAAAATTAAAAATTACATTGAAGAAGAATATAAGCAATATAAATATGATTTATTTTCTGTATTTATATATCAAAACATTAGACTTTGTAAAGTAAATGGATATATAGGACTTATGACACCTAATGTTTGGCAATATATATCATCTTATGAAAAACTAAGACAATTTATAATTTCTAATCTATCAATAGATACTTTAATACAATTAGAAGATGATGGGTTTAAAGATGCTTCAGTATCAATTAGTACATTTGTATTGAGAAAAACTAATTATGATTACATGGGTACATTTATTAATATGGAAACTATAGATTACAGTGGTATTCAAGATAAGAAAATTGAAAAAGTTATTAAAAATGAAATTCCGGGAAAATATTATGCTAATAAAAAAATATTTGATAGTTTACCGAATAAACAAATAGCATTTTGGTCTACTCAAAATACTATTAATACATTTAAAGAAGGAATTCCCCTAGGAGAAATATCAATGCCAAGACAAGGTATGGCAACTTCAAATAATAATAAATTTATTAGACAATGGAGCGAAGTTGATTTTAGCAAAATAAATTTCAATTCAGATGGGTTAACAAATTCAGATTATTGGATACCATATAATAAGGGTGGAGGATATAGAAAATGGTATGGTAATAATAATAATATAATTTTTTGGAAGAACAAGGGACGAGCAGTAAAAAAATATGCAGAAAACTTGTATGGAAATTATAGTAGAACTATAAAAAATGAAAGATTTTATTTCAAGAAAGGTATAACATATTCCTTTATAGGAAAATACATAGGGCCTAGATACACAGCACCAGGATTTATATTTGATGTTGCAGGATCAACAATTTTTTTAGAGGAGGACTTAGAATTAAACTATATAATGGCCATATTAGCCTCTAAACTATCAAAATATTATATGGATATATTGAATCCCTCATTAAATATTCAAGTAGGAAATTTAAAAAACATACCAATTATTTTTCCGAAAAAAGATGAAGACAAAAACTTAATAAATGCTTTAGTTAATTATAATATTTCCATTTCAAAATTAGAGTGGGACTCTTTTGAAACATCTTGGGATTTTAAAATTCATCCATTTTTAAAATATTTAGATCTAGATG
>CAYLXY010000126.1:0-5852 GCA_964387405.1 uncultured Clostridiaceae bacterium | reverse complement strand
TGAATCTGCATCAAAGAGAATTAATACATCCTATTTCATTTTTGCCAGTTCCCTGTATAGGGAAGTGCGTTGGACTCCAAATTTTTCAGCAAGAGCCTTTTTTGTTATATTTAATTTAATATGATTAGAGTCTTGTCTCTTAGATTCATATTTTAAATAGTTCATAATATTTTCACGTATTGTTTTATTAATATGATATTTTATTTTATCACCAAGAATAAAAGCATTGTCTGAAATAAACTCCAAAATGGCTTAGTTCAGGTAAATTTTCATGGATTGCTTTAATAGGCAGCCTTGTAGTTATGTTGTTTTCAAAAAAAATATTAGAAATAGATTTACCAATACTACCAATATGGCTAGTTGCTTCCATAATTATAACATTAATATATAAGCCAGCTGTATTTCACAATCTAATTTGTCCTTTTGGAGTACTTCAAAGAGTTTTTGGTAAATTTGCAATGTTTTCAAAAAAAGTAAATAAGGAAGGTTGTATAGGTTGCAAGCTTTGCGAAAAAGCATGTCCTTCTGATGCAATTGCAGTTAAAAAAGTAGACAAAAAAGCTGAAATTAACACAACTTTATGTTTACAATGTTCTAGCTGCCAATTAGTATGTCCTACAGATACGATTCATTATTCAAAGCAAAGATAAAGCATAAACAAACCACATTAAGCAGTATAAGTTCTATATTCAAGTGAACTTATGCTGCTTAATTTTTTTATTGTTATAAATTTTATACAAAAGTTTTACACAAAGTCTACAAAAAAATGATACAATTACTTATAAAACTAATATATTAAATAGATATTATTTATGTATAAGAGCTGAAATGTAAAAGTATATTGTAATATGAAGTAAAAACAGACTATATTTATAATTACTTAGTCAGAAAATTAATAATTAAAATATGGAGGTAGAAAATGTTTATTATTGAATTATTGAAAGCAGTATTTTTAGGAATAGTTGAAGGTATTACTGAATGGATACCAGTAAGTAGTACAGGTCATATGATTTTAGTTGAAGAATTTATACAATTAAGTGCATCTGCTGAATTCAAAAAAATGTTTTTTGTAGTAATTCAGTTAGGAGCAATTATGGCTGTTGTTTTGCTTTATTTTAATAAATTAAATCCTTTTTCTTCTAGTAAATCACAGAAGGAAAAGAAGGAGACTATGGCAATCTGGTATAAGGTAATTATAGGGGTTATACCAGCAGCAGTCTTAGGGCTATTATTTGATGACTGGTTAAACGATCATTTATATAATTACCAAACAGTTGCTATTATGTTAATAGTCTACGGAATATTATTTATCATTGTTGAAAATCGAAATAAAGGCAAGAAAGCTAGTATAGAAACATTTAAGGATCTAAGTTATAAAACTGCATTTGGAATTGGTGTCTTTCAAGTCTTATCTTTAATTCCAGGTACATCACGTTCAGGTGCAACGATTATAGGTGGTATTATTTTAGGCGCTTCACGTAATATAGCAGCAGAATACTCATTTTTCTTATCTATTCCAGTAATGTTTGGTGCCAGTGCATTAAAATTAACCAAGTTCGGTTTTTCTTTTACAGGCATGGAAATAGCTATATTGCTTATAGGTATGATTGTAGCCTTTGTTGTTTCAGTAATTTCCATTAAATTATTAATGGGATATATTAAAAATAATGATTTTAAACCCTTTGGTTGGTATCGTATTATTTTAGGTATTTTAGTAATAATATATTTCTTAACATCTTAATATTTAATAATTTACTCATGCACGGAGGATATATATATATTAATAAAGAAAAGAAAAAAGGAAATAAATTATGGATTTATATTTAAAGAAGAGTCAGTTGGCAAATATAGTCTAACTAGCTCTATTTATTTTTAGTGAGTAACTAGATAATATCTATATTACATATAGGATAAGTTATTGACATATGACAAATACTATATATAATATAGACATAAGGGTATATGTCCATAATCGAAAGGAGACAATAAATATGGCAAGACCTAGAAAGTCGAGAAAGGTGTGTTGCTTACCAGCAAATAATCGCTTTGGCCCACTAGGTATGCAGGCAAATAAAAATGAATTTATTGTTATGCCTGTTGATCAGTATGAAACCATACGACTAATTGATCTAGAAGGAATGACACAAGAGGAATGTGCTGAACATATGCATATTGCTCGCACAACAGTACAGCGTATTTATAGCCTAGCTCGCAAGAAATTAGCAGAGTCTTTAGTTAATGGAAAGGTTTTACTTATAGAAGGTGGAGAATATAAATTATGTAATGGAAATGAAACACCATGTGGTAGTGGTAGTTGTGGTAGAAATAGATTTGGCAGAAGATAATTAGATAAGTACTTATCTAATTATCAATATATTACAAGTAAATATTAAAAAATATTAATTATTTGAAAAAGGAGGATTTTAATGAAAATTTTTATTCCAGCAGATGATGAATCTATAAAAGGTGATGTGAGTCAATCCTTTGGTCGTGCACCTTACTATTGTATTTATGACACAGAGACAAAGGAGAGTAGCTTTATAAATAATAGTGCAGCAGATAGTCCAGGTGGAGCAGGTATTAAAGCGGCACAAATTCTAGTAGATAATAAAACAGTAGATGGAAAAGAAGATATAGTAATTACTCCAAGATGTGGTCAAAATGCAGCGGAAGTTTTAATTGGAGCAGATATTAAATTATATAAAAGTATAGAAGATTCAATAGAAAACAATATTAAAGCTTTTAATGATGGAAAGTTAGTTTTACTTGAAGAAATACATTCAGGACATCACAATAGTGGGGGAAGATAATATGAATATAGCTGTGCTAAGTGGCAAGGGTGGAACAGGAAAAACACTTTTATCAGTTAATATGGCTGCAGTAGCAAGTAACTCTACATATATAGACTGTGATGTAGAAGAACCTAATGGACATCTATTTTTTAAGCCAAAAGGGGTTACAAGAGAAGAAGTAACAGTTAAAATACCTCTTGTAGACTCTGATAAATGTAATGGTTGTCGCATATGTGTTGATTTTTGTAAATTTAATGCTCTGGCCTATACTAATAAACTGATTATATTTGATGATATTTGTCATTCCTGTGGAGGATGTACCTTGTTTTGTCCACAAAAGGCCTTGTCCGAAGTAGATAAGGTAATAGGAAAAGTGGAAAAAGGTAAGTCGGAGGATACTACTGTAGTAACAGGAATTTTAAATACAGGGGAAGCTTCAGGTACTCCTATAATAGATACGATTTTGAGTAAAGAGTTAAAGAATGGAAAGACCTGTATTATAGATTCTCCACCAGGAAGTGCTTGTATTGTTATGGATAGTATAAAGGATGCAGATTACTGCATATTAGTAGCAGAACCTACATTATTTGGAGTTCATAATCTTAATATGGTGTATGAACTTGTGAAATTATTTAATAAGCCCCATGGTGTAGTTTTAAATAAGTCTTTAGAAGGTGAAAATCCAGCAGAGAAATTTTGTATAGAAAATGGTATAACAATTTTGGGAGATATTCCCTTTGATAAGGAGTTAGGAAGATTAAACTCTAATGGATTGATAGCATCTAGGGAAAGTAAAAAATACAGAGATATATTTTCTAATATACTTAACAAAGTTACTAAGGAGGTGCAAGATGAAAGAGTTGTTAATCCTTAGTGGTAAAGGTGGTACAGGCAAAACAACAGTAGCAAGTGCTTTTATAAAGCTGGGAAATATAAAGGCCTATGCAGACTGTGATGTAGATGCACCTAATTTACATTTAGTTATAGACCAATCATCAGAAGCTAAACTTACAGACTTTTATGGACTTAATAAAGCAGAAATAGACACATCCATATGTTTTGATTGTGATTTGTGTAGACGACACTGTCGTTTCGATTCAATAACCTATGATGGTAAATTCCAAGTAGATTACTATGCTTGCGAAGGTTGTGGTGTTTGCGAAGCTATATGCCCTGTAAAGGCAATAACAATGAAACCTGCCGTAGCAGGGGAATTAATGCTATATAAAAATGATACTTTATTTTCTACAGCCCAATTAAAAATGGGCAGTGGTAACTCTGGATTATTAGTTACAGATGTAAAAAAACAATTAAAATTAGCAGAAGATGTTGAATTTGCAATCATTGATGGATCTCCAGGTATAGGATGTCCAGTTATAGCATCTTTAAGTGGTGTAGATATGGTATTAATAGTTGCAGAACCTTCAATATCAGGAATAAGTGATATGGAACGTATAATTAAAACAGCTAAGGGCTTTCAAGTGAAAATTGCAGTTTGTATTAACAAATATGATACAAATATTGAAAACACTAAAAAGATAAAAGATTTTGCTAAAAGCCATAACTTATCTTTTGTTGGAGAGATACCATTTGATAATGAAGCTGTAAAAGCAATAAACCAAGGACATACTGTAGTAGATGTAGACTGTCCTTCAGGCCGAGCTACTAAAAAGGTTTTTGATGAAACTATAAAAATACTCTTTAAGGGTGAATAAAATTCGGCTTTCCTACAAAAAATGTAGTTTAAATATAATTTCAAGTGTAAAGGAGAAAAAATATGAGCGATAAATGTGGATCCAATTTTGAAGGTTGTACTGCAGTAGATAATGAAAATAAACAAGCAGTAGATTTATCTGAAAAACCTCATGAACGTAGTAATATTAAAAAAGTTATAGGTGTTGTAAGTGGTAAAGGCGGGGTAGGGAAATCCCTTGTAACCTCTTTACTCGCTGTAACTATGAATAGAATGGGCTATAAATCTGCTATTCTTGATGCAGATATTACAGGACCTTCTATTCCAAAATCTTTTGGTATAAAAGGAAAAGCTCAAGGAACACCTGAAGGTTTATTTCCAATTAAAAGTAATACAGGAATTGACATTATGTCGATTAACTTACTTTTAGATAATGATACAGATCCTGTTGTTTGGAGAGGTCCAATTATTGCAGGAACTGTTAAACAGTTTTGGACAGATGTGATTTGGGAAGATGTAGACTATATGTTTATTGATATGCCACCAGGTACAGGTGATGTTCCCTTAACGATATTTCAATCTGTAGCTATAGATGGAATTATTGTTGTAACTTCTCCACAAGAACTTGTTTCAATGATTGTAACTAAAGCTGTTAAGATGGCAGAAATGATGAATATACCTATTGTAGGTTTAGTAGAAAACATGTCATATTTTAAATGTCCTGACAATGGAAAGGACTATAAAGTTTTTGGAGAAAGTCATATAGAAGAAGTTGCTAAGGAGCATAACTTAGAGATACTTGCTAAATTACCAATAGATCCAAAAATATCAGCAGCTTGTGATAAAGGTTTTATAGAGTTATACGATGGTACTTGGCTTGATCCAGTAGGAAAAGTATTAGAAAAATATTAAAAATGGGGGGAAAATAAATGATGAAAATTGCTGTAGCAAGTGAAGGTAAAATAGTAACAGAACATTTTGGACATTGCGAATTTTTTAATGTATTCCATGTAGAAAATAATGAAATTATTAAAATGGAGCCTGTAGCAAATCCTGGACATAAGCCTGGATTTCTACCTAATTTTTTAAATGATGCAGGTGTAAATGTAATAATTTCAGGTGGAATGGGTGGAGGTGCAGTTGATATTTTTAATGGACATAACATTGAAGTTATAGTTGGTGCTAAAGGAGATGCAGAAACTGCTGTAAAAGCTTATTTAGCAGGAGAGTTAAAATCAACAGGTTCTGTTTGTCACGATCATTCTCACGGATCCTAAAAAATATATTTATAGAGTAAGTATAGAATGAATTTATTCTATACTTACTCTATTTTTTTGGCTTTTAATAGATTTAAAATATTATACATT
>CAYLXY010000125.1:0-5930 GCA_964387405.1 uncultured Clostridiaceae bacterium | reverse complement strand
TTATTTTTACTATGTGGTTAATTTATATAAGGTAACTATTATTCTAGATATACAGAAATTTTAATTAAAAGGGTGAGGGATGAATATACATTATGTTAGACAAAATAAGAAAAACAATTGAAGAATATAATCTTATAGAAAAAGAAGATAAAATCATTGTAGCAATTTCAGGGGGGCCAGACTCAGTATGTTTACTACATACTCTTTATCAATTAAAGGAAGAATATAATTTGGAGTTATTTGGTGTTCATTTAAATCATAATTTTAGAGGGATGGAGGCCCATATAGATGCTCAATATGTATCTAATCTTTGCGAAGAATTAAATATACTTTGCTTTATTAAAAGTGTGGATGTTCCTCAATATGCAGAGGAAAATGGATTATCCTCAGAGGAAGCTGGACGAATACTTCGTTATGATTTTTTTGAAGAGGTTGCACAGAGAGTAAATGCAAGTAAGATTGCAGTAGCTCATAATGAAAATGATCAGGCAGAAACTGTACTTATGAGACTGTTAAGAGGAACTGGCCTACAAGGCTTAACAGCCATACATATTATTCGTGGAAAAATCATTAGACCTTTACTTAATGTAGATAGAAAGAGTATAGAAGAATATTGTAATACTCATAACTTGTCTCCAAGGATTGATAAAACTAATTTAGAGTCTATATACCATAGGAATAAAATAAGATTAGAATTAATTCCATATTTAGAAGAAAACTATAATCCTAATATTAAGGCGAATCTAGTTAAAACTGCAGAAACTTTAAAAAATGATTTTGATTTTATAGAAGAGAAGGCAAGAGAGATTTATACAAGTTTAGTAAATAGTCAGAGTGAGTATAGATTAGAATTACCTATAGAGGGTATACAAGGATTGCATGATGCACTGCAATCTAGAGTAATTAGATTAGCTGCAGAGCAATTGTTAGGAAGACAAGAAATTTTAGAATATAAACATGTGGAAAATGTATTAGAACTGATGGAAAAGTCTTCAACAGGAAAAAAGATAAGCTTACCTATGGGGTTGATTGCTAAAATAAACTATGAAAACATTTGTTTTACTACAAAAGCTGAAGAAAGTAAAATGTTTCACTATGAATTGCCAAGAGAAGGAAGTTTTAATTTGGAAGAAATAGGTGGAACTTTTACAATGAGAGTAGTTGACCGTGGTGAAATGAAAGAAATATCTAGGGATAAATACCGCAAAAGTTTTGATTATGATGAAATTAAGAATGTATTAAATATTAAAAATCGGCGAGATGGAGATCGTTTTTATCCTTTAGGTTTAACAGGGAGTAAGAAATTAAAAGATTTTTTTATTGATTATAAAATTAATCGTGATGAAAGAGATAAGATACCTTTAATATGTGATGGCAATGAAATTATGTGGGTAGTAGGACTGAGAATTAGTGAAAAATATAAAATAAGAGAAAAAACTAAACGCATACTAGAAATAGTATTTAATAAAGAATAATGGAATCAAATAAGAGGTCATATTATTTCAGTTGTGTTTAAATATATATTATGATAATATTGTATAATGTAGTAATTTAAGCATTAAGATGAGAGGAGGATTTTGCTTGAGAAAATTTTTTCGTGGGGCAAGTTTTTATATTTTGTTGTTTATTATTTTGTTATTTATAGTTCAACAATTTGGAAGCAAACCCCAACAAACAGTAGATATTGAATTTTCTAGCTTTTATCAAGAGCTATTAGAGGAAAATGTACATGAGATTTATATGGTTGAACGCTCCATTGAAGGAGTTATGACTTTAAACAATGAGAAGGTTAATTACAAAACATTTGTACCAGAAATATTTAATGAAAAAGAATTGACTGAAGTAATAGATAGGCAAATGAAGGGCAAGGTATTAAAATTTGAATCAGCACCAAAGCCGAGCACACCCTGGTTTATAGAAATGTTGCCTTCTGTACTGATGATATTAATATTTGTAGTATTTTGGTTTGTGTTTATGCAACAGTCTCAAGGTGGTGGTAATCGTGTAATGTCATTTGGAAAGAACCGAGCAAAACTACACAAGGAAGATGAAAAGACTAAGGTGACATTTGATGATGTTGCAGGATTAGATGAGGAAAAGGAAGAGTTAGAGGAAGTCGTAGACTTTCTAAAAAACCCCAAAAAATACATGGATTTAGGTGCCAGAATACCAAAAGGTATTTTAATGATAGGCCCTCCTGGAACAGGTAAAACATATTTAACCAAAGCTGTAGCAGGTGAGGCAGGAGTACCTTTCTTTAGTATAAGTGGTTCTGACTTCGTGGAAATGTTTGTAGGAGTCGGAGCATCTAGGGTTCGTGACCTTTTTGAACAAGCAAAAAAAAGTGCACCATGTATAGTATTTATCGACGAGATAGATGCAGTTGGTAGAAGAAGAGGTGCTGGACTTGGTGGAGGACATGATGAAAGGGAACAAACTTTAAACCAGCTACTAGTTGAAATGGATGGATTTGGTATAAATGAAGGTATTATTATTGTAGCTGCAACTAATAGACCGGATATTTTAGACCCTGCCCTGCTAAGACCAGGTAGATTTGACCGTCAAGTAATGGTAGGTGCACCAGACATTAAAGGTAGAGAGGCTATATTTAAGGTACACTCTAAGGGTAAACCATTAGCAGAAGATGTAGACTTAAAAGTATTAGCAAGAAGAACTCCTGGATTTACTCCAGCAGATATAGAAAATCTTATGAACGAAGCTGCTATTCTTACTGCAAGAAAAGGTAAAAAAGTTATAGAAATGGAAACTGTAGAAGAAGCCATTACTAAAGTAATTGCAGGTGTAGAAAAGAGAAGCCGTGTAATAAGTGAAAAAGAAAAGAAATTAACAGCTTATCATGAGGCAGGTCATGCTGTAGTTGCTAGATTAATCCCTGATTCTGATCCAGTGCATCAAGTATCTATTATTCCGAGAGGTAGAGCTGGTGGATTTACTATGATATTACCTACTGAAGATAAATACTATGCAACTAAAACAGAAATGGAAGACCATATAGTACATCTCCTAGGGGGACGTATAGCAGAAAAACTTGTACTGAATGATATAAGTACAGGTGCACAAAATGACTTACAGAGAGTGACTTCAATTGCAAAGGGAATGGTTACAAAGTACGGCATGAGCGATAAACTTGGCTCAATGAGTTTTAGTGATGATGAAGAAGTATTTGTTGGGAGAGACTATCACTCTACAAGAAATTATTCAGAGTCTGTAGCTGCGGAAATAGATAGCGAAATTAGACGAATTATCGATGAAGCATATGAAAGAACAGAAAAATTATTAACTGAAAATATAGATAAACTCCATACTGTGGCACAAGCATTATTAAAAACTGAAACTTTAGATGCAGAAGAGTTTGAAATGGTTTTCAGTGGTGAAGTTACAATTAAAGAAGAAGATACTTTAGAAGATGTTCAGGCTAAAATAGATGAAATTAAGAAAAACAAGTCAGAAAAAGTAGTTTTAGAAAAAGAAGAGAAAGTGATTTTAGAAAAAGAAGTTGAAGAAGTTCATAAAGATAATACAGAAAACCAGGAAGAAGCTAGCGAAACAAAAGATAACAAAGAAAACATATAATATAAAGATTAAAATGCCTAAAATAACCTTAGGGAAAGCCTCTAAGGTTATTTTTATAATATAATCTTTTAAAAGTAATTAAATAATAGAAAAAACTTTCCCTTAAAACTAGTTGCAACTATTAAGAAAAACCTATAAAATAGCATATAATAATATGCCATAAATATCTAGAACCTTCTGTATGGTTCGTGGGAAAAGCTAAATGTATTGAAAGATTGCTTTTCAAGTGGAAAGTGTAGAAACAACTATAAGTAAGATTAAATAAAATAGGAGGGATATAAATGGGCATTAATAAATTGGAGGATCTTCGTAACCGCAAAGCCAAGATTGAAGGGGGAGGTGGCGAAAAAAGAACTGAAGCTCAACATGCAAAAGGCAAGTTGACAGCTAGGGAAAGGATGGATTTGTTATTTGATGAAGGAAGTTTTATTGAACTAGATGCTTTTGTCAAAGATAGATGCATTAGTATTGGCATGGAAAATGTAGATGCACCTAGTGAAGGTGTTGTAACAGGATATGGTTTAGTAGATGGTAGACCTGTATATGCCTATGCCCAAGATTTTACTGTTGTAGGTGGCTCCTTAGGAGAAGTACATGCAAAAAAAATTTGCAAGGTACAAGATATAGCATTAAAAATGGGTGCTCCTATAGTAGCTATGAATGATTCTGGTGGTGCAAGAATTCAAGAAGGAGTAGATGCTCTATCTGGATATGGACAAATATTTTATAGAAACACTATGGCTTCTGGAGTAATACCACAAATATCAGCAGTTATGGGACCTTGCGCAGGTGGGGCAACATACTCTCCAGCTTTAACAGACTTCATATTTATGGTAGATCAAACAAGTCAAATGTTTGTTACAGGACCACAAACTACTAAAACTGTAACTGGTGAAGAAGTATCTATGGAAGAATTAGGTGGAGCTATGGTTCATAATGAAAACAGTGGAGTTGCTCATTTTGTTACAGAAAATGATAAAGTCTGTATTGCAGAAATTAAAAGATTGCTTTCATTCTTACCTTCCAACAACTTAGAAACAGCACCAGCTTCTAATATGGAAGATAATATTAATAAGGCAATTCCAGAATTAAATGAAATTGTACCTGAAAATTCAGAAGAATCATATGATATGAAAAATATAATCATAACACTTGCTGATGATGGCGATTTTTTTGAAGTTCAACCATATTATGCTCAGAATATTATTACGGGATTTGTGCGAATTAATGGACAATCTACAGGAATTGTTGCCAACCAACCAATGGTGTCATCAGGTTATTTAGATATTAATGCTTCTGATAAAGCAGCGAGGTTTATTAGAACATGTGATTGTTTTAATATTCCAATAGTAACTCTAGTAGACGTACCAGGATTTTTACCAGGAATAAATCAAGAGTATGGCGGAATTATTCGTCATGGTTCAAAAATGCTTTATGCTTATAGCGAAGCAACTGTACTAAAGGTAACATTAATAGTTAGAAAAGCATATGGTGGGGCGTACTTAGCTATGGGTAGCAAAGATTTAGGGGCAGACATGGTACTTGCTTGGCCAAGTGCAGAAATTGCAGTAATGGAACCTGAAAGTGCAGCTAATATTATATTCAAAAAAGAAATTGCAGAATCTGATAATCCACAATCTGCAAGACTTGAGAAGATTGAGGAGTATAAGAGAGAAATTACTACACCTTACAGAGCGGCAGAAAAAGGTTTTATTGATGATATTATAGAACCAGCAGCTACAAGGTTTAGAATAGTAGATGCCCTCAGTATGTTAGCTAGTAAGAGACAAAGTAGACCAGCCAAAAAACATGGCAATTTACCAATGTAATTCCTTTGTATTTTTATTTTTAGCAATAAAAGAGAGGTGATTTATAATGAACTTACTAGAAAGAATGAAGGTTTCCATAGACACTATGACAATGGGAGAAAAATTTTTAGCAAGTATGCAGGTAACACTGTTGGGAATAGGTATAGTCTTTGTAGCACTAGCTATATTATATTTTTCTATTGTCATTATGGAAAAATTAATAAGCAAACCACAGGTTGCCGAAGATGCAATTGATTCGAAAGCCATTATAAGTGAAAAAGCAGTTTTGAACCATGAAGAATCTGAGATTATAGAGACGGAAGATACAGATTATAGTAGTGAACTTGTAGCAGTTATTACGGCTGCAATAGCTGCAAGCCTTAATGTTCCCACACGAGATGTTGGTATTAGAAATATTAAGCGAGTACAGGACTCAACATCAGCTTGGGCTAAGGCTGGTTTAATGGAACAAATGAACAATACGCTTTAATAAAATTTTTGTAATAATCAAATAATTTATTATTATTT
>CAYLXY010000124.1:0-5933 GCA_964387405.1 uncultured Clostridiaceae bacterium | reverse complement strand
CTAATAAAATATCCTTTTACTGTTACATTATGTCTAATAGAAACACCTTTTAATCATTGTAAAAATCAAATAAAACCTGTATACTATAAAGCAAAGCGAATATGTAAATTACCTAAAAATATTATTAGAGATACTAGAAAAACAATAGGAAGATACATTAAGAGAAAATAGGAGTGCATTTCCATGAAAAAACCTAAAAGAATAAATTATAGTAAACTAATAATTAAAATAATGCTTATTTTGTCTGTCTTTTATGTTATTTCAACTTTTTACGATCAACACAAAGAAATGAAATATTTAAAAGCCCGTGAAGAAAGCTTATTAGAAAATATAAAGATAGAGGAAAAAAACATAAAAGAATTAGAAGATCAAATTGAAAACAGCAATACAGAAGAGCATATAGAGAAAATTGCACGAGAACATTTAAAGATGGTAAAAAAGGATGAATTAATCTTTATAGACCTAGGAGAAAGCCAAAATTAAAAATCTATGTACATTATAATCACTTTATGATATAATAAAATTAGAATACACACATATTTTGAAGGAGGATTTTAAATTTATGCCGGTACAGGTAGGAGCAATTGTAGAAGGTACAGTTTCGGGAATCACAAACTTTGGTGCCTTTATTGATTTAGGAGAAGGAAAAACAGGACTAGTTCATATTTCAGAAGTAGCAGATGAGTATGTAAAAAACATACACGATTATTTGAAAAATCGCCAAAAGATAAAAGTAAAAGTATTATCTATTGAATCAAATGGTAAAATTAGCTTATCAATTAAGCAGACAGCTTTGCCAAAGAAAAAGAGTGTAAGACCTGCAGAAGTAGAGTGGGTTGACCCTGCAGAAAAACAAACATCAATGAATTTTGAAGATCAATTAAGCCAATTTTTAAAGGATAGTGAAGAAAAAATGGCTTCAATAAAATCAAAAGGCAAAGATGGTAGACGTGGCAATGGCTACGGAAATAAAAGATAAAAAAATATTAATAAATTCGGCCAGGGGAAACCCTGGTTTTCTTGTTTTCAAAAGTACTTGTGTCACCCTGAGCCAAGGCAAGAGTCTTGAGCTTTTTTCCATGAATGTGTAAAGGAGGTCCAATAAATGAAAAAATACGCTGTAATAGATATAGGTACAAACTCCATGAGATTATTATTAGCAGAAATCCAAAATAACAAAGTAATAAATAGAAAAAAATATATAAATACAAGTCGTATAGGTAGTTCTGTAGATAAAAACAAAATAATAAGCAAAGAAGGCATAAGAAGAAATATACAAGCATTTTATCAATTTATAGAAAAAGCAAAAGAATACGGAGCAGATGAAATACTAGCCATAGCAACTAGTGCACTTAGAGATGCAAAAAATAAAGAAGAGTTCATAGAAAAAGCCTATGAAAAAACAGGAATTAATATAAAAATCATAAGCGGAGAAGAAGAGGCAATACTAGGCTACAAAGGGGTAATAATGGGCATAGGAGATCCCAATTTAGAAAAAAACCAAGATATTCCAGCAAATGTAAGTCCCCCTACTACTATTGTAATAGACATAGGTGGAGGAAGCACAGAATTAATAATAGGTAAAGGAAGTAGATTGAAAAAAACCATAAGTATGGATATAGGAGCAGTACGAATGACAGAAAGATTTATTAGTACAGACCCAATCAGTAAGGCAGAGCAAGAAGAAATGGAAAGAGCTATATATAAAATATTAAAGGGGAAGATTCCTGATTTCCATGTATATCATTCTGTGCTCCTAGGCATAGGAGGAACAATAACAAGCTTAGCAGCCTTAGACCAAGAATTAGACCCCTATGATCCAGAAAAAATACATAATTATAAACTAACAATAGAAAACATAAAGAATTTAAAGGAAAAACTAGTAACTCTAAGGGTAGATCAAATAAAAGAGCTAAGAGGAATAGAGGCAAAAAGAGCAGATATAATTGTAGGAGGAATTACAATACTATCTATAATAATGAAAGAACTAAAGCTAAATGAAATTACAGTCAGTGAATATGATAATTTAGAAGGATTGCTTTTCACAGCTTGTTCTTAAAAACTTTCCCCCATCTACTCCCACCTATCGCCAAATAAACAGGCAAAGAAAATTAAAAACCATAGATACAGTGTGCATAGAGTGTACAAGACACTACATAATTGATATAACTTGTCAAAACCATAGCTATAAATGTCAAAACTTTTTTATGACTTGTCTACTAATACTGACAAAACTTTTACAAAAGATTTAGTATACTTTCTCTAAACAAGCATATGCGCTAGAAAAATTAGTATTACAAATCATTTATAGAGAGGTGTTAATATGGACAAGTCAACAATATTGCCCTATAAAAGAAACTATGTAGAATTAGAAGGAGTAGAAGAAATTAGAGAAAACAAAATAAAGCTACTGGAGAAAATAGACATAAACATTATTTTACTACATCTAGTAGCCTTCTTACTAGGTCGAGCAGGAATATTGCACGGATTGACACCCTTTGGAATAGGCTTTTTTACAGCCCTTAGTCAAAAAGATAAGAAATTTGGAATCTTAGGACTAACTACATTTATAGGAATAGCTACAGTACAAGGACTTTCTAGCAGCATACCCTATGGATTTGCAATAATAGTAATATATTGCCTATTTCAATATGTACTAGACCTAAGAAAGATAAAGATTTTAAAAGCATCACTAATAGGAGCTGCTGCCTACCTACTTACAACAGCACTATTTTTATCCTTCGGTGGCTTTTATATATACGATTGGATAATAGTCGGCTTCGAAAGTGTAATAATATTTGTAATAGCATACATTTCACATTATGCCATACCAGTAGCCTTACAAAATACAAGCAGAAAAATACTATCAACAGAAGAAATAATATGCATAGCAATAATTACAGCATTAATCCTATCAGGAATAAACGATATATATATATTAGGACTTTCCCTTAGAAATATTCTGGGAATCTTAATGACAGTAGTATTTGCATATAATGGAGGGGCAAGCATAGGTGCTGCAGTAGGTATAACATTAGGACTAATAACCAGCATGTCCACAGGTAGCACACCAGTTATAATAGGAATATTTGGATTTTCTGGATTATTAGCAGGTATATTTAAAGATATGGGTAGATCAGGCAGTGCCTTTGGATTTTTAATGGGAAATGCAATAGTAACATTTTATATTAATGGATATTATGAAACATTTATTCAATTTAAAGAAGGTCTGGTAGCCTTTGTGTTATTTTTAATATTACCTACTGCCTTTATTACACAAATAGAAAAGTTCACTAATACTCGAACATCTATTTTAAACTCCAGTAAAAGCCATAGTCATAGACTTAGGCAACTAACCTATGAAAAATTAAAAGAGTATGCTAGAACCTTTGAAGAACTTTCAACAACCTTTGAAAAAATATCAGAAAAAAATGAATTCTTTGATAAAGAAGACCTATCCAAACTAATTGAAAAAGTAGCAAACAAGGCCTGCTATAACTGTGGGATGAAAAGAAACTGTTGGGATAAAAATTTCAACATTACCTATCAAGGCATATTAAATATGCTAATACAAATAGAAGAAAATGGATCTTTTAGACAAGATAATCTCCCAGAAAACATGAAAAAAAGATGTATTAGGCCTAAGGCAATAATAGAAAATGTAAGCCATCTTTACGAGCTTAATCATCTAACTATGATGTGGAAAGAAAGACTAATAGAAAGCAGAGATCTAGTAGGACAACAACTAAAGGGAGTATCTAAAGTTTTAGATGAACTAGCTGTAAATGTAAATGAAAAATTAGAATTTGACTTAGATTTAGAAGATGCTATTTACGTTGCTTTAGATAAAGAGGGGCTATCAGCTGAAAATATAATGGTGTCTAACAATGGAAAAAGTAATTTAGAAGTAGTTATCAATAAAAAAACTTACTTTAACAAAGAAAGATATAAGGATAAATTTATTTCAATAATATCTGGGACAGTAGGAAGAAGATTAGTTTCAAAAACTCGGAATTGTCCTACAAGAGAAGAAGGATGCAGTCTTACTCTAGTTGAAGCTGAAAAATATGCAGCCTTGACTAAATCAGCAGTAATAAGAAAAGCAGGTAACCAAGTATCGGGAGATAGCTATACATTTATGACTTTAAAAAAGGGACAGCATATGGTAGCCCTAAGTGATGGCATGGGTACAGGAGAAAAAGCACATATACAGTCCAGTGCCACTATAGACATGTTAGAAAAAATGATGGAGGCAGGTTTTCATAGAGATATAGCAATAAAAACTATAAACTCAATGCTAATGTTAAGATCCTCCGAAGAAATATTCGCCAGTTTAGATATAGCATTAATCGATTTACACAAAGGAACTGCAGACTTTATTAAAACAGGCAGTGCTCCCAGCTTTATAAAACGTCATAATGGAAAGATAGAACTAGTAACATCCTCTACTTTACCTATGGGAATACTAACGGATATACAAATAGAAGGCAACATTCAAAATTTAGAAGACGGAGATCTAGTTATTACCCTTTCAGATGGAATAATAGACTCCAACAAAGAAGAAGGAGAAGAGTGGATTATAGAATATTTAAAAATTAGTAGTTCTTTAAACCCTCAAGAAATAGCAGATGACATACTCCATACTGCACTTAAATATGCAAACAACACCCCTGCAGACGATATGACAGTGCTGGTAACCAAGATTTGGCAAGCCAGTTAAATTTAAAAAACACCCCCTCTGTGGAAACACAGAGCCACCCTCTATGTCATTCAGAGCCTTTATCCTATGTCATTCAGAGCCTTTATCCTATGTCATTCAGAGCGCAGCGAAGAATCTTACCCCCTTCTTACAGAATATTACCAAATGGAATATTACTGAAGAAGGGGGTGTTTTATGGTTATGTTTGTCATTCCGAACCTAGAATGCAAAGGTGCCAGGCACCTGGAAACACCAAGGAACACTGAAAACACCTAGAAACAAAAAATATGCCATTTAGAGCGTAGCGAAGAATCTAACCCCTTCTTAGAAACAAAGAAAGAGATTTTCAAGTTAATTTATTCTATTATCGACACATCCAAAGCATTATAAATCAAAACTGCAATATTCCCACGATTAATAGGAGTATTAGCAGATAAATTAATATCCTTATCAAGTCCTAAATCCCTAGCCTTATTAATATAGTTATTAGGCCACTGACCTATAAGATCCTTATCATAACCTAAAATACGAATAATAACAGCCAAAGCTTGAACATATGTAATCTCCTCTTCAGGTCTATAAGTTTTATCTTCAAAACCCATAATAAATTTTTGTGCACTAGCAATATTAATATAACCAGAAGCCCAATGATCTGCTTCAACATCTTTAAAACTAGTACTTCCCTTATTATCCTCATGGAAATCTTCCAAACCTTCTATTCTGATTGCTAAAGTAGCAAATTCAGCCCTAGTAATATTTCTATCAAGACCTAAAGTGCCATCTTCATAACCAACATAAAGATTAATTTGTTTTAAAAATTCTCCAGCCTCCTCAGCTGTCGTTGCATTTGCAGAAAGACTGGTAAAGCTAAATAAAACTACAAAACACAATAAAAAAGATATTATTTTTTTCATTTTGCCAACCTCCATATGAAATTGTATTGTTATCCTCAATGAAACAGAATGAGTAATCCTGTTTTCAGGACCCTCGACTAGATTCAGGATGATAACTTAGATGTATTATATCAAACATAGTACAGAAGCCATATTAAGCTTTTATTACAAAGATTATATTAGGAATAAATTAATACTAAAAGATATTAGACTTTATGCCGATAATATAAGTACTAATAAAAACAAATTACTATAATCAACAAATAAAGATTTTATAATACAAAAAAAGCTTCTTAATTTATATCTATATAAAGGAAGGAAATATATTAAAATATTATATA
>CAYLXY010000123.1:0-5944 GCA_964387405.1 uncultured Clostridiaceae bacterium | reverse complement strand
TGTAAAAAATCAATTCTATTGAAAGATTTAGCAGATATTTCAGCAGAAAAAAGTATAAAGCAAAGCCTAGAAAAATTAGTATATCCAATTAATATAAAAGAAGATGATAACATCCTAATCCCTGCTATATTAATCATATCTTTTATAAAAGAAAATATGCAAGATATTGATTTAGTAGTTGTGAGCCAGACAGATGTTTTAATTAATTTTGTAGATGACCAAGTTATTAAAGATAAATATAAAGTGGTAAGAGTATTTGCAGTATGTATTCTCTTATTTATAGGGTCAATTACTGCTATTATTAACTTCCATTCTGATGTTGATATGAAACAAGCTCATAAAATTATATATAAGGTTATTACAGGCGTAGAAACTGATAAATTATTATTACTTCAAATACCTTATTCCTTAGGAATTGGAGTAGGAATGGCTGTGTTTTTTAATCGGATCTTTAATAAAAGAATTAATAAGGAACCTACTCCATTGGAAATGGAAATATATACTTATCAACAAGATGTAGATGAATATATGAAAAACAACAATATTAAAGAATTATAGAAGGGATAAATATGAAATATATACTTGTACCTTTATTAGGATTTTCAAATGGGATTATTGTAGGAAGTGGAGTTGTTGCCTTACTTACTCTTTTAGATATTATCCCCAGAGTTGCTCAGTTAACAGATACCTATAATGAAATAAATGTTTATGAGAATACAATTATAATAGGATCTGTTTCGGCAGCTATTGCTTCACTTACAGGAGTATCAATAAATTTAGGAGTATTTACAGTTATTTTTGTAGGTTTTTTTGTAGGAGTATTTATTGGACTTTTGGCATCTGCATTAGCTGAAGTATTTAATGTAATGCCTGTTCTTATAAGGCGATTCAAGTTAGATGGATATGTGAACTATATAATTTATTCTTTAATAGCAGGTAAGGTATTGGGATCTTTTTTAAATTGGTTTATAGAATTTTAACTTTAAGTAAAAAAGATATGTCCTACAGAAATAATAGGATAAACACATATAAAATTAATCAAATAAGTTAAATAGAGGTGATGAAAATTTCAAAAAAACAGTCAAATAAAAACAAAGCTTATGGGAAGTATGTAGATACAAAGATACCACAGGTTAATCTATTAGAAAATTCTTTATGGGCTTTTTTTGTAGGTGGGATAATATGCACTATCGGGGAAGTAATCCATAAAATCATAGAATTCAATTATCAATATTCACATATAGATGTAAGTAATATAACTACCTTAATATTAGTTTTTATAGGAGCGCTTTTAACAGGCTTAGGAGTATATGATATTATTGGAAAAAAATCAGGTGCAGGATCACTTATTCCAATTACAGGATTTGCCAATTCAATAGTAGCCCCTGCAATGGAATTTAAAAATGAAGGATTTATATTAGGTGTAGCTGCAAAAATGTTTGTTTTAGCAGGCCCAGTATTAGTATATGGAATAGGTTCTTCAGTGGTGGTTGGAATCTTATATTATATTTTAAAATAATTAGGGGTGAATTTAATATGGCGATTAAAAAATTAGGAAGTCAAACTGTTAAATTATCAAATCCTCCATCAATCATCTCTACTGCTACTATTGTAGGTCCAAAGGAAGGAGAGGGACCTCTTGCACAGTATTTTGATAATATATTAGAAGATGATTTATTTGGAGAAAGTAGTTGGGAAAAAGCAGAAAGTAAATTAACAAAGGAATCTGTAAAAGCTGCACTTAGTAAAGCAAAATTAACTGAATCCCATATGGATTATATGTTTGGTGGAGATTTACTTAATCAACTTATGGCCACTTCCTTTGCTGCTAGGGATTTAGAAATTCCTTTCTTTGGATTATATGGAGCATGTTCTAATATGAGTGAGTCTTTAAGTTTAGCTGCTATGATAGTAGATGGTGGATATGCAGATAAAGTAGTAGCAACTACATCCAGTCATTTTTCTTCGGCAGAGAGGCAGTTTAGGTTTCCATTAGAATCTGGTAATCAACGTCCCCTGACAGCCCAATGGACAGTAACAGGTTCGGGATCCGCAATAATATCAGCAATAGGTCAGGGTCCTTATATTACTTATCTAACAACAGGAAAAGTAATAGATTATGGTATCAAAGATGCATCAAATATGGGTGCAGCCATGGCTCCTGCCGCAGTAGATACCATAAGGGCTCATTTTAAGGATACAGGATTTAAACCTGAGGATTATGATTTAATTATTACAGGAGATTTAGGTCATATTGGACATGAAATTGTACTTGAGCTAATGCAAAAAGAGGGATATGACATGTCAAAGGTATTTAAAGATTGTGGAATAGAAATATTTGATAGAGAAAAACAAGACACCCATGCAGGAGGAAGTGGTTGTGGCTGCTCTGCAGTTGTTTTTGGGGGGTATTTGTATGAACAATTAAAATTAAAAAAATTAAATAAAATAATGTTAGTTGCTACGGGAGCATTATTATCATCTACAAGTGCCATGCAGGGAGAATCTATACCTAGTATAGCTCATGCTGTAACTATAGAAAGTAAACTAACAAATTAGGAGAGTGTATTATGTCATACTTTAATGCATTTATAGTAGGTGGGGTAATTTGTGTTATTGGACAAATTATAATTAATAAAACAAAGTTGACTCCTGCTCATGTTCTTGTTTTGTTTGTCACATTAGGGGTTGTATTGACAGCTATTGGCATATATGAACCTATAGTTAAATTTGCTGGTGCTGGTGCAACAGTTCCTATTCCAGGTTTTGGCTATGCCTTAGCTAAGGGTGCAATTAAGGGAGTTGAAGAAAACGGCATACTAGGTGCTTTTACCGGTGGAATATCATCAACTGCAGGAGGCATTACAGCTGCTATTGTTTTTGGTTATTTAATGGCAGTACTATTTAATCCAAAAACTAAACCATAGAATATTTATATGTGATTTTTTCACTAGACTTAGGCTAGTATAATAAGCTCTATATAGAATATAGAAAAGAAGGTTATCTGTCTACTATATAGTAGACAGATAACCTTCTTTTAACTTAGTTATTAATTTATAACTTCATCAGTATCATCAATATTATCTTTATCCTTATCTTTATCCTTATCCTTATCAATGTCCTTATCTTTATCAATGTCCTCAATATTAGATTCATTGTCGGTATCATCATCTTCTTTATCTCCAGACCATCCTGGAAAACCATCTGGAAGAAAACTACCTAAGCCATCTACTAAAGGATCATAGTATTGTTGTGGCATTTCATACTTATAATCTAGTGGAGTTATTCCACCATTTTCTGATGGATAATAAGGTATAGGTCTTTTTACAAATATTTTAGATTCTATTTGCCAAGGTGGAGTTAAATCTGTAGCTAATTTACCTGATGGTACATGGATATCTGCAGATACATGAGCATCACATCTTTCTGTAGGTTCCGTACCTTTTACGAATATTTCAGATTTTACAGTATTACCTCTAGGATCTGAAGCACAAGTATTGGAAGCAAGTTTACCAGAGACAGTACAAATGTTAACTCTGACTATATCACTTGGTGTTGTAAAATCTTTAGGAGAATGATCTTCGTGAACCCGCTTCATTATTTTTCCCCATAAGGATGCAGCTGCTGGACTACCAGAAGTCAAACTTACAGGTTGATCAGATCCAATCCATACAGAAGCTGAATAATAAGGTGTATAACCTACAAACCAGGCATCTTTTTGCTCATCTGTCGTACCTGTTTTACCAGCTACAGGTATGTTACCACCAATAGCTGCTCTTCCTCCTGTACCTCTAGGAGATGAAACTACTCCACGGAGAATATCAGTTACAATGTATGCAACTTGAGGGGTTACTACTCTATGTTCCTCAGGGGTATTCTCTATAACAAGATTATTATGTCTATCATATATTGAAGTGAAAGTAATTGGCCTGGTATACATGCCACCGTCAGCTAATACATTAAAGGCAGTATTCATTTCTAATGGACTAACGCCTCTTGTCATACCTCCTAAAGCAGTAGATAGAGTTTCATCAGTATACCTTTTATTATTAATAAATAAGGGAGTATCTCTAGTATGCAGAGAAGTTATACCCATATTTTTCATATAATCCATCATTACACTTATAGAATCACTTTCTGAATTACCTAGTATACTAGCAAGCTTAACAGCAACTAAGTTACTAGAACGTTCCAAAGCTTCACGAAGTGTAATTAGTCCACGATATCCTCCACCTAAATATAAATTTCTAGGCCAAGGTTTAGTAGGGCTACTTTTGTCAAAATAACCTGGCACATCATCAATTACACTTGCGGCAGTAAATCCACGATCAATAGCTGGAGTATATACAGCTATTGGCTTAATAGATGAACCGGGTTGTCTAGGACTTAAAGCTCTATTAAATATTTTTTGTCCTGAGGTCATACGTCCACCAATAATAGCTTTAATTTCTCCAGTTTGATGGTCACTAATAACCATAGCAGATTGAGGTTGGATTTGTCCCTGACCATCTATTAGATTTTTTTCTTCATCTTCAGAAAAATCATCTTTCGATAATAGTTTTCTTTTATCAGCACTTCTTATATTAGGAAAGTTACTTGAGTTAGCATATTCCTCATCTAAGATTTTTTGAATTCTTGTATCTAAAGTACTATGAATTCTAAGACCACCAGAATAAAGCATTTTATTAGCTTCGTCATTAGAGTATCCATGATTTTCAAGCACCTCTATTACATCTCTTTTTACTAAATCCCCAAAATATGAAGAAATATCTTCGGTTACAGATTTATTAGGTTTTAAATTGGATTTAATATCTTCTTCTAAAGCCTGATTATATTGAGTGTTTGTAATATTACCTAACCTTTTCATTGCATTAAGTACTAATTTTTGCCTTTTAAGAGCATATTGATCAATTTTATCATTCATAACTATAGTATACACAGAATCTGAATCATCTAAGATAATATGATGTTCTTTAACATTTTCCTTTTCTAATCTTTTAATAGGTGTATTTTGTGATGGATGTCTTGTGATAGCTGCAATCAGTGCAGATTCTGCAACTGTAAGATCTTTAGCATCTTTAGAAAAATATACTTGTGATGCTGCTTGTACTCCATAGGCACTACTTCCTAAATAAATTGTATTTAAATATGTTTCTAAAATTTGTTCTTTAGACAATTGCCTGTCTAGCATAATACCATAATATGCATCTTTTATTTTTCTAGTATAGGTTTTATCAGATCGATTTAAATATAAATTTACAGCTAATTGTTGGTTGATTGTACTTGCGCCTTGTTTAGAGCCAGTACGAAAGTTTGTCCAAAGTGCACCAAAAATACGTTTAATATCAACACCTTTGTGAATCCAAAATCGTTCATCTTCAATTGCTACAAAAGCATCTTTTAAATGCTTAGGCATTTCTCCATAATCTACTATAACTCTAAATTTATTAGATTGGGATTGAATTTGCTCAATTACTTCACCTTCTGAATCTAAAATAAAGGAGCTTTGATCCAACATCTCGTATATATTTGAAGCATCAATAGGTTCTGCAGTTTTTAGAATACTCATCGCAATACCTGTAATAGCACCAGCAGCAATGAACCCTATTATTATAATTGCGACTAAAAACACTCTGAATATACTTACTTTTTTTGTTTTATCTTTTTTCTTATTTTGTGTACGTGATTTTTTATCTGACAATTCAAACACCTCCATAATAGGAAATTTAATAGGCTTAGTAAAGTAAATTAAAGCCATTATATAATTCTAAATAAACAATAATATAAATATAGCATAAAGGCATTAATAGTACAATTATATCATAGTTTAAGTAAAGTATACATTATAGCTTTTAATCTATTGAAAGCTATTAAATTACCATGATAATCGACAAAATATTTAAGAAAAAACTAAGTTTAGCAATAAAAGTAAGTAAGGAACATT
>CAYLXY010000122.1:0-5960 GCA_964387405.1 uncultured Clostridiaceae bacterium | reverse complement strand
AGGAGATGATAATGTGGAATTTGATAAAAATAGTGGGACAAAACGCAAGCTTCCTTTAATCCCTTTACGTGGTTTAACTGTTTTCCCATATATGATATTACATTTTGATATAGGTAGAGATGCTTCTATAAGTGCTTTAGAAGAAGCTATGGTAAATAATCAATTAATTTTTCTAGCTCCTCAAAAGAAAGCAGAGGTAAACAAGCCTACAGTAGATGATTTCTATAAAGTTGGTACAATTTCAAAAATTAAACAAATGCTTAAATTGCCAGGAGATACTATTAGGGTTTTAGTGGAAGGAATCTCAAGAGCTAAAATAGCGCATATATTGCAAGAAGAGCCTTATTTTGTTGTAGAAGTAGAAGAACAGATAGACCAAAGGGAAATAGTTAAGGATATAGAGATTGAGGCTTTAATGCGTAAAGTCGTAGATACATTTGAAGAATATATAGATATTGATAAAAAGATTTCACCTGAAGTTTTATTAAATATATCTGAAATAAATATGCCAGGAAGATTAGCAGATACTATAGCTTCAAATATTACATTAACACCTGGTAATCGACAAGAAATGCTAGAAGCATTTGATCCAAAACTTAGACTAGAAACATTATATAGAATATTATTGGAAGAAATACAGATATTAGAAGTTGAACTTCTAATAAGCGAAAGAATTAAAAAACAGGTTAGTAAGACTCAAAAAGAATATTACTTAAGAGAGCAATTAAAGGCAATACAAAAAGAATTAGGGGAAGACGAAAATGTAGTAGAGGAAGCAGATGAGTATAGGCAGAAACTTAAAAAACTAAAGCTTTCTAAAGAAATAAATGAAAAAATTGAAAAAGAAATAAGTAGATTAACTAGACTTGCACCATCTTCTGCAGAGACAGGAGTAATTAGAAACTATATAGATTGGACTTTAAATTTACCTTGGAATAAGGAAACAAAGGACATGCTAGATATTAAAAAGTCAGCTAAGATATTAGATGAAGATCATTATGGATTAGAAAAAGTGAAGGAAAGAATATTGGAATACTTAGCTATTCGTCAGCTTTCTAAAACTATGAAAGGACCAATTATATGTCTTGTAGGACCACCTGGAGTAGGTAAAACTTCTATAGCAAAGTCAATAGCAAGGTCTTTAAATAGGAAATTTGTAAGAATGTCTTTAGGCGGAGTAAGAGATGAGGCAGAAATCAGAGGACACAGAAGAACCTATGTAGGTGCTATTCCTGGTAGGATTATTTCATCTATTAGTCGGGTCAAAAGTAAAAATCCAGTGTTTTTATTTGATGAGATTGATAAATTAGCAAATGATTTTAGAGGAGATCCAGCTTCTGCATTGCTAGAAGTATTAGATCCTGAACAAAACAGTGAATTTACAGACCACTATTTAGAATATTCTTTTGATCTTTCAAAGGTAATGTTTATTACTACAGCTAATACTACAGATACTATACCAAGACCTTTATTGGATCGTATGGAAGTAATAAGGATCGCAGGCTATACAGAAGAAGAGAAGCTTAAAATTGCCGAAAAATATTTATTACCTAAACAAATAAAAGAACACGGATTAAAAGAAGGAAGTTTAAATATATCTGAAAATGCCACAAGAAATATTATAAATTACTATACTAGGGAATCCGGTGTTAGAAATTTAGAAAGACAATTGGCTAATTTGTGTCGTAAATTTGCAAAAGAAGTTATAGAGGAAGAAGTAGAATCTGTAAATATTACACAAAGAAATTTGAAAAAATATTTAGGTAATCCTATTTATAGATATGAAATGGCTAATGCAAAGGATGAAGTGGGTATAGTAAGAGGATTAGCATGGACTCCTGTAGGAGGAGATACCTTATCGGTAGAGGTTACACCTATGAAGGGTGAAGGTAAACTTGTACTGACAGGAAAACTAGGAGATGTAATGAAGGAGTCTGCAAAGGCAGGTATAAGCTATATACGTTCAAGGGTAGAGGATTTTGAAATTGATACAGATTTTCACAAGGATTTAGATATACACATTCATATTCCGGAAGGTGCTATACCAAAAGATGGACCTTCTGCTGGTACAGCTATGGCAACAGCTGTAATATCTGCATTAACTAATATCCCCGTCTATAAGGATGTTGCAATGACAGGAGAAATTACATTAAGAGGCAGGGTTTTACCTATAGGTGGAGTTAAGGAAAAAGTTCTTGCAGCTAATAGGGCAGGTATAAAGAAAATAATATTGCCAGTGGATAATGAAAAGGACTTAGAGGATATACCATCAAATGTAAAACGCAAACTTGAGTTTGTATTTGCAGAACATATGGATGATGTATTAAAACATGCTTTGAAAAGGAGCCAAACAGATGAAGATAACTAGTTCTGAAATTGTAATTAGTGCTGTATCCCCAAAACAATATCCAGATGATGGGAAACCAGAATTTGCGGTAGTTGGAAGATCTAATGTAGGAAAATCATCTACTATAAACACTATGTTAAATAGGAAGGGACTAGCAAGAGTAAGCTCTAGTCCTGGAAAAACTCGAACAATTAACTTTTATATAATCAATGGTGAGTTTCATTTAGTAGATTTACCAGGCTATGGTTATGCAAAAGTATCTAAGAATGAAAAATCTAGCTGGGGTAACATGATAGAAACTTATCTAAAGAGTAGAGAAAATTTGTACGAAGTGATACTCTTAGTGGATATTCGTCATGAACCTACAGCAGAAGATAAAATGATGTATGATTGGATAAAACATTATGGATATGGAAGCATTGTTATTGCAACAAAATCTGATAAAATCTCTAGAGGCAAGCATCAAAAGCATATTAAAATTATTCGGGAAAAACTAGGTATGTCACCAACAGACAAAGTAATACCAGTATCATCATTAAAAAAGCAGGGTACAGATAAGTTATGGGCAAGTCTTAAGGATTTGTTCCTAGCCAATGAATTACCAATTACAATAGAAACAGCTCCAGAGTAGATACCTACTCTAGAGCTGTTTCTTTATACATATTTACAATTATTCTACTGGTTCAAACATATCTTTGTCAACGCCACAAATTGGGCATACCCAGTCATCTGGAATATCTGCAAAAGTTGTACCTGCTTCTACTCCTCCATCTGGATCGCCTAATTCTGGATCATAAATATATCCACAAGGTGTACATACATATTTCATAATTATATATCTCCTTTCTTTAAAAACAATTATTTTTCATAACTTCTAACCTTTTCAACATTAGAATTGTACCCCGTATTATCTAATAGTAAACAAAATTTCAAATAAAAATATTCTTATACTTCTATTTCAAATATATTCATTTTGAAGCCTTGTACTTTAGTATAGGGATTTTGTAAATTTCATACTTATATTTGTTGTTTTATTCAAGTTAGTCTATAGTTTAGTTATATAAGTTAACTACTTTTTACTCAGTAATTAAAGTTCCTGTTTTTCCTTCTATAGCTTCTTTTGCTTTATCTAAGGAAGTAATTAGGGCTTGTCTTCCTTTTTTGCTTTGTGCAAACTTTATTGCTGCTTCAATCTTTGGAAGCATTGAACCTTTTGCAAAATGTCCATCTTTTATATATTTTAAAGCAAGATTAATATCTAGTTTATTAAGGGCTTGTTCATTATCTTGTCCATAGTTTAGAGTAACTTTTTCTACTGCTGTAAGTATTATCAAGTAATCCGCATCTAGGATTTCTCCTAGTTTTTCACTGGCAAAATCCTTATCAATTACAGCAGGAACACCTATTAAGCTATTTCCTTCTTTAATTACTGGTATTCCACCACCACCTGCTGCTATAACAACAATACCTGTATTGACTAAAGTTTTTATAATATCTTCCTCAACTATAGCTTTAGGTAAGGGTGAAGGAACAACCCTTCTATATCCTCTACCAGCATCTTCAATCATTGTATAAGATTTTTCCTTTTCTAAAGTTAAAGCTTCCTTTTTTGTATAAAAAGAGCCGATTGGTTTTGTTGGATTTTGGAAGGCTTGATCATTTTTATCCACTATAACTTGAGTAATAATAGTAGTAATATTTTTTTCTATATTTCTATTTAAAAATTCTTCTCTTAATGCATTTTGCAGATGATAACCTATATAGCCTTGGCTCATGGCACCACATTCTGGGAAAGGCATTTCAGGAATATTTAAATTAGAATTGGAGGCTTTCTCCATTGCTAAATTAATCATACCTACTTGGGGTCCATTACCATGACAAATTACTACTTCATTTCCTTGATCTATTAAATCAGCTATTGGTTTTGCTGTATTTTTTACTGCTAGAACTTGTTCTTTCGGATTACTTCCTAAAGCATTGCCTCCTAAGGCTATAACTATTCGCTTACCCATAATGTGTTGCCCCCTAATTATGACATCTTTATAATTTGTATTCTGTAAGTTCTTCACAATAATTACAACGATATTGTATTTTACTGTTAGGAACTAGGGTGAATTCTGATACTGCATAATTGTCTATAGTTGTTATGCAACGTGGATTTTCACATTGGAATAATCCCTTTACCTTTTTAGGAATTTCAACCTTTGTTTTAGAAATAATTTCACCATTTTTTATAATGTTAACAGTTGCATTTTGATCAATCAGTCCCAATATATTTATATCTATATCTACATAATCTTGTATTTTAATAATATCTTTTCTTCCTAAAACTTTGCTATTTACATTCATTAACAAAACTACTGGTACATCTAATTTGTGCAGTTTTAATTTATTGAAAATTTTAAGCCCGTTTCCTGTTGCTATATGATCTATTACTATACCTTGGGTAATACCTGCTACCTTAAGCATTAACAATCCCTCCCTAATAAAAGAGCTATAAGCGCCATTCTTGCAAATACGCCAAGTTTTGCTTGCTCAAAATATTTTGCTCTAGGATCTAGATCTACTCCATAGCTTATTTCATTAACTCGAGGTAGAGGATGCATTAGTAGCAAATCTTCCTTAGCATGCTTTAGTTTTTCGGGAGTTAGAATGTAGCTATTTTTTAGTTTGATATATTCATCTTCACTAAAGAATCTTTCTTTTTGGATTCGGGTCATATATAGTACATCTATGTCTTCCATATATTTTTCTAAGGATGTAGTTTCAACAATTTTAACATTGTTTTTTGCTATTACATCATTTTTTAAGTGATTTGGTATTTTTAATTCTGCTGGAGATATTAGCACAAAATCTATATTTGGAAATCTACTTAAAGTTTTAAGTAGAGAATGAACTGTTCGTCCAAATAACAAATCACCACATATGGCAACTTTAAGATTTTTAATAGAATCTTTATAATATTTTATAGTTAAGAGATCAGTTAAAGTTTGGGTAGGATGTTGATGACCACCATCACCACCATTTATAACTGGAATTGTGGAATATTGGGATGCAAGTAGTGGTGCTCCTTCCCTAGGATGACGCATTACAATAATATCAGCATAACTATCTAAAACCCTTATAGTATCTGCAATATTTTCTCCCTTTTTTACAGAACTAGTATTTGCATCTGCAAAGCCAATAATGGATCCACCCATTCGAAGCATAGCAGATTCAAAACTTAAACGAGTTCTAGTACTAGGCTCATAAAACAAAGTTCCTACAATTTTACCATCACATATATGAGTGAATTTTTCTGGATTTGCTTTCATTTTTAAAGCAAGATTTATTATCGAGTTAAGTTCATCAATAGATAGATCGTTAGCATCTATAAGATGCCTTCCTTTTATACTCATTTTACTTCCTCCCTCTTTAGTTTTGGGAGTTCCACTCCCTTACTAGCCTCACAGAGCTAATTTAAAGGCAAAGAAAATAACCCCACTGGTCTGATATAATAAACCAATGGGATTAGAAATTAAACTTTAAAATTAACATGTTTTATATTAAGTTTAAAATTATACCCAGTCCTTATTAGTTTCGCAGAACCAATTTAAAGGCATATTCTTTTGTT
>CAYLXY010000121.1:0-5991 GCA_964387405.1 uncultured Clostridiaceae bacterium | reverse complement strand
CAAACTATATAATATTTTTAACTGAATTATTTATAAACAATTATATATAATAGAATATAAAATACTAATATATCTAAACATAGACAAAACTTGCCTATACAACCTAGCCATATCAATAGATTCATAGGAACGCCTTTTAATAGAACCATAGTGGAATGTAAATGTTGGAGAATGTAGGTTATAAGACTAAGCACAATAGACTTTTAATAGAACCATAGTGGAATGTAAATTCCAAAGTCTTTGATAAAGATGGAAAGCCAACTGACTTTTAATAGAACCATAGTGGAATGTAAATTAGCAAGGACTGAAATTATTGGAGCTTGCAATTATCTTTTAATAGAACCATAGTGGAATGTAAATGAAAGTCGGTGATGTGATAAGGGATGCTAGAACAACTTTTAATAGAACCATAGTGGAATGTAAATTCTGAACTAACATAGTCATTTATTAAACCATCGCCCTTTTAATAGAACCATAGTGGAATGTAAATTTTTGCTCTAATCTATCAAAGCTTTCATCCACTTTCCTTTTAATAGAACCATAGTGGAATGTAAATAGGAAATAGGGGAATCTAAGCAAATGAATGTGCTATACTTTTAATAGAACCATAGTGGAATGTAAATTTGTTATTACTAAGTCCTTAGTATTATCACCATCGATCCTTTTAATAGAACCATAGTGGAATGTAAATGCAGTAGTCGCACCTTATAAATTTACTACTTCATTCTTTTAATAGAACCATAGTGGAATGTAAATCGCTCATGGAGCCTGAAAGCAAAGTTTTAAATCACCTTTTAATAGAACCATAGTGGAATGTAAATAGCTGTGTTAACATTCGCTGGTTTACTAGTAGATTTCTTTTAATAGAACCATAGTGGAATGTAAATCCGTTAAAGTTCTAGTTCTAATTCTTTTGCTAATACCTTTTAATAGAACCATAGTGGAATGTAAATTACGCATTGTAGAGGCTCAAAGCACTCGAGGCGTTGACTTTTAATAGAACCATAGTGGAATGTAAATATAGTATGTGTTTACCTTTTCAGGAAGGTGATAGGCTTTTAATAGAACCATAGTGGAATGTAAATGCTTTACTTGGGATATTCCTTTCCCCTCTGTGTCACTTTTAATAGAACCATAGTGGAATGTAAATTTTCAAGATTAAACTTTGATAACGCAGAAACAAAGATCTTTTAATAGAACCATAGTGGAATGTAAATAGAATTAAGAGAGAAAAATATAGGGAAGGAATGTCTCTTTTAATAGAACCATAGTGGAATGTAAATAGTATAAAGTTAAGGTTCAAATCAGCTTTGACATACTTTTAATAGAACCATAGTGGAATGTAAATGATATTGACCTACACGAGAGCAGAAAGAGGTTAGCCGACTTTTAATAGAACCATAGTGGAATGTAAATAGGTATCGACTAGGTCTTTTTGCTCTCCATGCATTTTTCTTTTAATAGAACCATAGTGGAATGTAAATTAGGTAAAATACCAGGACTGTCCATTAAGGGATCCAACTTTTAATAGAACCATAGTGGAATGTAAATTGGTTTTGGAGAGTTAATCCTACTGGAAAACACTAACTTTTAATAGAACCATAGTGGAATGTAAATTTTTCAGTTACTGTATATTCTGCTGTATTAACTTCCTTTTAATAGAACCATAGTGGAATGTAAATATTGAAGCAAACATGGTAAATATATTATCAAATTGCTTTTAATAGAACCATAGTGGAATGTAAATTGGGTCAGGTGGTTCATATGCGTCTAAATCGACTATTCTTTTAATAGAACCATAGTGGAATGTAAATCCTATAGGTGTCTTTGTATCTGCCCTGCTATCCAACTTTTAATAGAACCATAGTGGAATGTAAATGAAGTTAAGCAGAGGAAGGATAATAATGGTAATAATGTACTTTTAATAGAACCATAGTGGAATGTAAATGGTAAAGTAATGTTGCTGGAAGATGAAAGCGGCTTCCTTTTAATAGAACCATAGTGGAATGTAAATTGTATGAAAAATGCGGTCTTGATACGGCGTTCTTTCTTTTAATAGAACCATAGTGGAATGTAAATTTCTCTAGGTTTAATTATAATAAATAATAATTATAGCTTTTAATAGAACCATACTGGAATGTAAATGTCTTAGGATCTCTTGCTCTTGGGTCTGGTGGTTCATCTTTTAATAGAACCATAGTGGAATGTAAATTGACTTATATTTGCTTTTAACCTTTCCTCCTCATTTCTTTTAATAGAACCATAGTGGAATGTAAATGGTCTAACTTTAGTTCCTGAAGCTTTGGTTCTGCCTCTTTTAATAGAACCATAGTGGAATGTAAATTGAGTTTGGGGAATTAATCTTACTAAAAGAATTTAAACTTTTAATAGAACCATAGTGGAATGTAAATGAACTTGATATTATCTTTTCATTTTCCCTTACCTGCCTTTTAATAGAACCATAGTGGAATGTAAATGGAACTCTAGTAAAATTAGTTGATATTGAAGGGAATCTCTTTTAATAGAACCATAGTGGAATGTAAATTTTCGCTTATTTCGTGTTCCTGGAAAGGTCTCCTGCCTTTTAATAGAACCATAGTGGAATGTAAATTTGAGAGAAAAGAAAAACTGGTAGAAGACTATATCCTTTTAATAGAACCATAGTGGAATGTAAATTCATTTGAGTTTTGTTTAAAATATGATTTTCCTTCTACTTTTAATAGAACCATAGTGGAATGTAAATGTATCCCTTGCTAAAAGACTACGATATATGGTGGCTAATCTTTTAATAGAACCATAGTGGAATGTAAATGAAAATATTGACAGTGAACTCGATAAACTAAAAATACTTTTAATAGAACCATAGTGGAATGTAAATAATGTTGGATGCATCAAAACTGAATGAAGAAATGCTTTTAATAGAACCATAGTGGAATGTAAATACATTACACAGGATAGCAACATCACAAAGAGGCTACTTTTAATAGAACCATAGTGGAATGTAAATTGAGCAAGCTAAGAGAAGACTATCAATTTGAACTACTTTTAATAGAACCATAGTGGAATGTAAATCTTAAAAATGGTGTGGACTTTCTTGGATTTCACTTGTCTTTTAATAGAACCATAGTGGAATGTAAATGAAGAAGAAATGGAAATCTATGAAGAACCAGAAGAACGAATCTTTTAATAGAACCATAGTGGAATGTAAATACTATAAGGCTAAGGCAGTATAGGGGTATAACTCCCTTTTAATAGAACCATAGTGGAATGTAAATAGTTCCTCTATGGCCTTGATACGTTCATTCTCATTCCTTTTAATAGAACCATAGTGGAATGTAAATTCAACTGGACCTGTACTATGGTTTGGGCTTGGTACTCTTTTAATAGAACCATAGTGGAATGTAAATGGCTAAAGATTACAAAGAAGGTGCTAAAGAATTATATCTTTTAATAGAACCATAGTGGAATGTAAATTATTCTTAAATTCTTCATAAAGTGGTTTATTGTTTTCCTTTTAATAGAACCATAGTGGAATGTAAATAAAGTTTGGTATGCTATGCACCTTATCCCAGTCTACTTTTAATAGAACCATAGTGGAATGTAAATATATTTCAGTATTTGATCTTTGTTATCCAAGTTTTTCTTTTAATAGAACCATAGTGGAATGTAAATATTAGGTTACCTTGCAGGATTAAGTCTTGATATGACTTTTAATAGAACCATAGTGGAATGTAAATGAAATAGAGGTAGATAAACCACAAAACAACGAGGAACTTTTAATAGAACCATAGTGGAATGTAAATCCAGACTTGACTATAGACGATAGCCTGGGCAACCCTCTTTTAATAGAACCATAGTGGAATGTAAATTTTTTCAAAATGACAGTGAAGGATATAATCAGTGTTGTCTTTTAATAGAACCATAGTGGAATGTAAATACTATCAACAGAGATGGATATGAGAAAGTAAATTTACTTTTAATAGAACCATAGTGGAATGTAAATATGGTATTAGAAGCATTAGAAGGACTTAGCTGTATACTTTTAATAGAACCATAGTGGAATGTAAATCTTGCAGGGTTAATAGAAGAATATCTTGACAGAGACCTTTTAATAGAACCATAGTGGAATGTAAATAGTGGCAGATGTTTATCATATGCCAGGCCAAGGCTCTTTTAATAGAACCATAGTGGAATGTAAATTATGACTATCAAAAGGTAGCTGAGAATTTTGTACTACTTTTAATAGAACCATAGTGGAATGTAAATAACTCTTTCAAATTCTTGTTGGACATATCGCCTAGCTTTTAATAGAACCATAGTGGAATGTAAATACTATGCCGGATTCTCCAGAACTTTCTTGAATTAACTTTTAATAGAACCATAGTGGAATGTAAATATGCAAAAGATACTAAGGGAAATCTATGGGTATGGATCTTTTAATATAACCATAATGGAATATAACTAAAAGCAATACACACAAATATAACAGTGTGTTAGCAATATATGGAATCTAAAAAACTTAATAGATTTAAAAACTTCTAAATATAGTTTGTTTAAAGCTGTTTATATCATAATATTGAATGTGGCGACAAAAAATTCAAAAAACAAAAACATCTTTCAATCTTATAAAAATAATAATCTTTTAAAGGGTATAGCCAGATACAGCACTCACTTTAAAGGCGTAATATTTATCATTTATTTGTCAATAAGAACTACTTTACAAAATAATTAAGATTGTTTTCACACTTACGAAAACAATCCTAATAAAGTAGGGGAATATAGAATTAAAATTGAGACTGCTGCTGAAATCCAAAATATAATTTGAGTATTTTTGTTTGCTTTCTTTTTCTCCATTAATCTATAAGACCAATACAACATTAAGGCTGTAATTATAACGAATACAGGTTTGTATTTTGTTAAATTTGAAAAATAAGCAATACCGAATGTCCCTAAGCCTAGGGATGCTAATATTAGCCCACCACTTCAACAAAGTGCTGCAAATATAGCAGGGAAAATTGAAAAGATACTAAGTAATTTTTCTTTCATAATATTATAATCTCCTTTAACATTAATAAGTGATATATCCTATAGTCATATAACTATAGGATATATCAACTGCATAGCTATTTTAAAGATTTTACTAGCTATTAAAATGCAGACCATCCACTATCTGCAACTATACATTGACCATTAATATAGCTAGAATCATCAGAAACTAAGAAAAGTGCTATTTCAGCAATCTCATTGCTTGTTCCGGTTCTAGGGTTTCCAACAGAGGCTTGCATTATGATATCCACACCTTCTTGGTTTGCATTTTTCATAAATTGGCCTGCTCCTATTTCTGTATCTACACCACCAGGACATATAGCATTACATCTAATATTCTTTTTAGCATACATATAGCCTGTGTTTTTAGTTAAGCCTACTATAGCGTGTTTTGCCATTGTGTAAACAGCTCCAGCTCTTGCACCGTATAAACCACTAAGGGAGGCAGTATTAACAATATTACCATGACCTTGTTTTAAAAATATATTGATGGCCCTTCTGCTAGTATAAAAAGGAGCATATACATTTAAACTAAAAACTTTTTCCAACATTTCATCACTAACATCTCCTATAGGGCTAAAATCATCCATCATTCCTGCATTATTCATTAATATATCTAATTTACCAGAATCCTTGTAGGCAAAATCAATGGCTTTTTCAGCTTCTTCTTGATTCATTAAATCTGCAGCATATGGAATAATTTCCCCTTCAAAATCCTTTGTACTATCTGCTAATTCCTCAAGTCTTTCTAATCTCCTAGCTACAGCATATACCCTAGCACCTTCCTTTGCAAATAGATAAGCGATACTTTTACCCATGCCCGAACTTGCTCCAGTTACTAAGGCTACTTTACCTTTAAGCTTCATAATAACCCTCCTATTAATTACACTTTTAGCTCGTTGCAGAACCCTACAACTCGCATATTTACTGACTTTTAATCTATTG
>CAYLXY010000120.1:0-6004 GCA_964387405.1 uncultured Clostridiaceae bacterium | reverse complement strand
GAAAAATTTTTTAAGGAGGTTTGTTTTATGATTATTAAACCATTAGGAGATAGTGTTGTTATTAAAAAATTAGAAGCAGAGGAAACTACTAAAAGTGGTATTATATTACCAGGTAGTGCACAGGAACAACCACAATTAGCAGAAATCATGGCAGTTGGACCAGGAGGATTAATAGAAGGCAAGGAAGTTATTATGGAAGTAAAAGTAGGAGACAAAGTAATTTTCTCTAAGTATGCAGGAACAGAAGTTAAATTTGATGAAGAAGAATATACAATATTAAGACAAAATGATATTTTAGCTATTGTAGACTAAAAAAGGAAAAATACATAAATAATTGAAAATAAGAATTAGGAGGCATTATTATGGCTAAAGAAATTAAATTTGCTGAAGATGCAAGACGTTCACTAGAAGTTGGAGTTAATAAATTAGCTGATACTGTAAAAGTAACACTAGGACCAAAGGGAAGAAATGTAGTAATAGATAGACAATTTGGTTCTCCTTTAATTACAAATGATGGTGTTACTATTGCAAGGGAGATAGAATTAGAAGATGCATATGAAAATATGGGTGCTCAATTAGTTAAAGAAGTTGCAACAAAAACTAACGATGTAGCGGGAGATGGAACAACTACAGCTACATTATTAGCACAGGCTATTATTAGAGAAGGACTTAAAAACGTAGCAGCTGGAGCTAATCCTATGATATTAAAAAAAGGAATACAAAAAGCAGTAGATGCTGCAGTAGGAGAATTGCAAAAAACTTCTAAAAAAGTAGAAACTAAGGAAGCCATAGCACAAGTTGGTTCAGTTTCTGCAAATGATGATGAAATTGGTAATTTAATTGCAGATGCTATGGAAAAAGTAGGTAATGATGGAGTTATTACTGTAGAAGAATCTAGATCTATGGGTACTACTTTAGATGTTGTAGAAGGTATGCAATTTGATAGAGGTTATTTATCACCATATATGGTTACAGATACAGAAAAAATGGAAGCAGTCTATAATGATGCATACATATTATTAACAGATAGAAAGATAAATAATGTACAGGAAATACTACCAGTACTTGAGCAAATAGTACAACAAGGAAAAAAATTATTAATTATTGCTGAAGATATAGAAGGCGAAGCTTTAGCAACTCTTGTAGTAAATAAATTAAGAGGAACTTTTGAATGTGTTGCTGTTAAGGCACCAGGTTTTGGAGACAGAAGAAAAGCAATGCTTGATGATATTGCAGTACTTACAGGAGCTACAGTTATTGCTGAGGAACTAGGATATGAATTAAAATCTGCAACATTAGATATGTTAGGTACAGCTAGAATTGTTAAAGTTGATAAAGACAATACAACTATAGTTGAAGGTGCAGGAGACCCGAAAGCAATAGCAGACAGAGTAAATCAAATTAGAAAACAAATAGAAGATACAACTTCAGAATTTGATAAAGAAAAACTATTAGAGAGATTAGCAAAACTTTCAGGTGGAGTTGCAGTTATTGAAGTAGGAGCAGCTACAGAAACAGAATTGAAAGAGAGAAAACTAAGAATTGAAGATGCTCTTAATGCTACTAGAGCAGCAGTAGAAGAAGGTATAGTAATTGGTGGCGGAGCAGCACTTGTAAATGTTATTCCAGCTGTCGAGGCTCTATTAGAAACTACTGAAGGTGATGAAAAAACAGGAGTTAAGATTATTAAAAGAGCATTGGAAGAACCATTAAGACAAATCGCAGAAAATGCTGGTCTTGAAGGCTCAGTAATAGTAGAAAAAGTAAAGAATTCTGAAAAAGGCATAGGCTTTGATGCTTTAACAGAAAAATATGTAGATATGATAAAAATAGGTATTGTTGACCCGACTAAGGTAGCAAGAACTGCATTACAAAACGCATCATCTATATCAGCATTACTTTTAACAACAGAAGGTGCTGTAGTAGAAATTGAATCAGATGAACCACCTATGATGCCTGGAGGTATGGGCGGTGGAATGGGCGGCGGAATGGGTATGATGTAATAAAATAATTTGAATAGATAAAGAACCAAGAAGAGAATTTCTTCTTGGTTCTTTAAGTTTGTAGGGGTTTTTGTGCTTGTTTATTATTTGTGATAAATATCAAAATATATGGTGATATTTGTCACTGTATGGGTATAAAAATAATGTTACTATTTAGTTAGGTAAAAAAACGAAGTTGAGGGGGATGATGTGTATTATGTCAAATACAATGTTTTGTCATCAATGCCAAGAAGCAGCAAAAGGTCTAGGGTGTACAGTTAGAGGTATTTGCGGAAAAACAAGCGATGTATCAAACTTACAAGATGTATTAATTTATTTGTTGAAAGGAATTTCTTTCTATAATCTAGAGGCGAAAAAGGCAGGTTTAAATACAAATAGAGTAGATAAATTTATAACTGATGGACTATTTGCTACAATTACAAATGCAAACTTCGATAAAGCAGTATTTGTTGAAAAAATAAAAAAAGCTCTTGAATTAAGAGAAGAAACAAAAGATGCTTTAGTTAAAGCAGGAGTAAATGTAGATCATATTACACATGATGCTGCATATTGGACTGCAAGTACAATTGAAGAATTTGAAGCTAAAGTTGAAGATGCTGGATACTTGGCAATTGATAACGAAGATGTTAGAGCTTTAAGGAGTTTAATCATATTTGGTGTTAAGGGATTAGCTGCATACGTGGAGCATGCTTATAATTTAAATTACGAGGATGATGAAATATATACATTTATGCAAACAGCTCTTGTAGAAACTTTAAATGATGAGCTAACAGCTGATGATTTAGTAGCTCTTACAATGAAAACTGGAGAATTTGGAGTTAAGGCAATGGCACTATTAGATACTGCTAACACTTCAACATATGGTAATCCAGAGATTACAAATGTAAATATAGGTGTTAAAAATAATCCGGGTATTTTAATTAGTGGACACGACTTAAGGGATATGGAACAGCTACTTGAACAAACAGAAGGTACAGGAGTAGATGTTTATACTCACTCAGAAATGCTTCCTGCAAATTATTACCCAGCATTTAAAAAATATAGTCACTTTGTAGGTAACTATGGTAATGCATGGTGGAAACAAGATAAGGAATTTGAAACATTTAATGGACCAGTGGTAATGACAACCAACTGTCTAACACCTCCAAAAGATGTTTATAAAGACAGAGTATATACAACAGGTTCTGTAGGATTTGAAGGATTAAAAAGAGTTAAAGAAAATCCAGATGGAACAAAGGATTTTACAGATATAATAGAGCATGCTAAAAAATGTGCTGCTCCTGTGGAAATAGAAAGAGGAGAAATTGTAGGTGGATTTGCCCATGAACAGGTATTTGCACTTGCAGATAAAGTTGTAGAAGCAGTTAAATCTGGTGCCATTAGAAGATTCTTTGTAATGGCCGGTTGTGATGGTAGAATGAAGAGTAGAGAATATTATACAGAATTTGCTGAAAAACTACCAAAAGACACAGTAATATTAACAGCTGGTTGTGCAAAATATAGATATAATAAACTTGAACTAGGAGATATTGCTGGTATCCCAAGAGTATTGGATGCTGGACAATGTAACGACTCTTATTCATTAGCATTAATCGCATTAAAATTAAAAGAAGTATTTGAGCTAAATGATATTAATGAACTACCAATTTCATATAATATTGCATGGTATGAGCAAAAAGCTGTAATAGTTCTACTTGCATTATTACACCTTGGTGTTAAAAATATTCACTTAGGACCAACGCTTCCTGCATTCTTATCAGCAAATGTTGTTGATGTTTTAGTAGAAAACTTTGGTATTGGTGGAATTACAAATGTAGAAGATGATATGGGGATGTTCTTAGGAGAGACAGCTCAAGCATAATATATAAAATAAGTATAAAAACAAGACTATCTTTTGAAAGATAGTCTTGTTTTTTACTTGAAGAACTTAGAATAAATTCTACAGGTGTTTAAAAAGATTAAAGTAGAATGAAAAGTTTTGTCTTTGTTTATTTTTTATATAATATATTGCAAAAACCTTTAATAGTTATGATATATTAGTTATGAAAAGAGGTGATTTTATGAAGATAGATTTTCATGTACATGTAACACCACCTGATATTATAAAGGATTGGCGAAAAATAGCTGAGAAGGAACCATATTTCAGACTTTTAAGTGAAAGTCCAATAAATAAATTTGCTACAGCAGAGGAAGTCGTTGCAGAGTTAGATAATTCTAATGTGGATAAGGCTGTTATATTTGGATTTGGATTTAAAGATATGGGATTGTGTAAATATGTTAATGACTATGTAGCAGATTCTATTAAAAAATTTCCTGATAATCTTATAGGATATATGGTTTTAGTACCTAGTTCTCCTGAAGTAGTAAGTGAGGTAAATAGATGTGTAGACATGGGTTTAAGAGGAATTGGAGAAATATTTCCTAACGGACAAGATTTTGACATAACTAGTTTAAAAGAAATGTCAGACTTATCTAATGCATGTATAGAACGAGATTTACCTTTAATGATTCATACTAATGAAGCTGTAGGACACCATTATAGTGGAAAGACTGATACTACTGCTGTAAAATCCAGTGCATTTGCACATAATTATCCAGATTTAAAATTGATACTTGCCCATTGGGGTGGAGGATTATTGTTTTATGAATTAATGCCAGAAATACGAAAGCAAAATAAAAATGTCTATTATGATACGGCAGCAACACCTTTTTTATATGATAAAAAGATATATAAAATAGCTAAGGAAGTAGGAGTGTTAGATAGGGTATTGTTTGGAAGTGATTATCCTTTAATAGCTATGAGTAAATATATTAAAGATATTGCCGACTCAGGTTTAAATGAGGAAGAACAGGCCCTTGTAATTGGTGGAAATGCTAGGAAGTTATTGAAATTATAGAAAAATCGAGTCGGCGTGGAAACCGACCCTACTGAATAATTGATTATATTCATTATTCAGTAGGGGCTGGTTTCCATGCCAGCCCGATTTTAAGAAAATGAAGACAAAGAGGCAAGGGGATGTTTTAATCGTCTTATTTACAAGACAGATAAAAATATCTCTTTGTCTTTTCATTAATTAATTATTAGGGTCTATTTTTAACTTCAATTAAATAAGGCATTGGTCTGTATAAACTTATACCAAGGTTTTTCTTTTCTATAGTACCATCTGAATATTTTATAACTGCGTAGGAATCCACTCTTGCTCCATCCATTCCCTTATTAATTATTTTTTCTTCTCCTTCTTTTAAATTAGAATTAACTATATATTCTTTAGGAGCTTTTATTGTTTGTAAAAGATTATGTTGCCATTCTACTTTAGGAGATTTCTTTTTTCCATAAAAACCAATATATACTATGTTTTCTATATTAGCTGTCCAAATAAGTATGGGAAAATCTTTATTGTTTTTAAATTTGAGGTCTTTAGCACCATAGGCAACGGTAGCATCTTGTCCGTAAGGAACGTAAGGAACTGGCATACCGTGATTATGTCTTTCAACAATTTCTAAGTTACTAAGTACGGATACATTATATAAGGTAGATGCAATCTTACATACTCCTCCACCAAAGGTAGATGTTATTTGAGAGCCTGCAAAACTAGGTCCTTTTTTATATCCCTTAGACTCTATATAGGGACCTATACTGTTATTTTGAGAGAATACATGTCCGGAAGGGACAATTATACCAGAGAGAGAAGTAGCTGCTAAATGTATATTATGTTTTTCTCCTGATAAGGAGTCTTGTAAAACAGTAGCATATGCTCCTAATAATACATTAGCCCCATTTTCATTTTGTGCCTTTATAAACTGGGAATCATTTTCCCAAGGTAGATTAGTAATAGGACCTGAAAGATTAGGAGGATTAAATTTAACATTACTAATACTATTTTCTATTTTAGAAATATTTACTTGGTTTTTGATATGCTTTATATTTTCTTCTGATATATCTTCTGCTTTTTTAAAATCACATGATATTGAACATAATAATATTGTTATAGCTAATAATA
>CAYLXY010000119.1:0-6013 GCA_964387405.1 uncultured Clostridiaceae bacterium | reverse complement strand
CTTTTAATATTATTTATATTCTTTTTCTGTGCCTATAATTTTATATTATAAAAAGTTATAACTTATAAGCTATACTTTACAATTATTGCTGGATCTAATACCCTAAATGTAAAGGATTCAGTGGCAAAGAATTTCACACTTTTGGATGTATGAGACACATACCCTATGGAGAAATCTCTTCCTATTGTAAGCTCTAAGTCATCATGATTATAAGGTAATAAGTAAGCACCTTCGACTACATGGCTAATGATGATCCTACCGTCAATCAATTCCTGAATTCTCCTATCTAAAGGATATCCCTTTTCTTTGGCTAAAATTCTTTTATATGCATCTACTCCTACTATTAAGCTATATGGTTTTTCTGCATATGCCTTGTTTAATTGAATAACACCTTGAGCTATGGCTTCCATAATTTCACTAGCTTCTTTTCCAAAAGAAATTTTATCTGTTTCGACGGAGTTCTTTAATCCTTTAATCATTGCTTTTTCCAATCCATTATAAATGGCGTTTTCTTCAAATAGTCCAATCTTCTCTATTGCTTTTTCTAATGGACTATAATCAATATCCTTGGCTCCACGAAGTATATTGTCTAACTCCCATCTTTCCATTTCAAATTCTATTCTAGATTCTGTCAATGGAAGAACTTCGTAATTTCCATAAGATAAATCATCTTCTTCTGTTATATTGGTTAACCTACCCTCTGTTATAACATTATAGTCAAATCCTTTTGGTCCTTCTACCTTAACAACTCTTCTTGCTGATAAAAAGTTTTTTAAAACTTCTTCAGCTCTTTCATCAATTTCTGCCCAAACTTCATTTGAAATTGGAGCTAATTCTCTGTATAACATAAAGATTCATCCTCCTATTTTAAATTTCCAATGTTTAGACCCTTAATATCTTCTTTAGCGTCGTCATCATGGTCATGTAGTTCAGTAATGGAGTCTTCTGTAAATAAATATGTTCTTAATTCTTCATCCCACTTGTCCATATTTCTTCTTAACCATTCAATAGTCATAACTGCATGTTCAATTTCTTCATCCCTATTATGTTCCATTATCTTTTTTAATTCTTGGTCTTTTGATGCAACCACCCTTTGATTGTACCAATCTACAGCTTCAATTTCCTCCTTCAAGCTATTTAGCGCTCTAGATATATCTAATGCTTTAGCATCTAAAAGTTCTATAGGTTCATGATATTGTGACATTTTAAAACCTCCTTAATTTTGTTCTATCTACTGGTTATATTACCCTTTTAATCTATTTTTAAACATAACTAATACATATAATCACATGATATAAATCTCTAATCCACTCACTTTTTATACCCTTTTTCTTTCTAAAGAACAACCCCTTCACAATAAATATATAAAGAAGACAGAGAAATTAATTTCCGTCTTCTTCTTTTTTTCAATCTTAGTCTCTATTCATTAATTTCTCTTAATGCCTTTTTACCAATAATAAACCTATCTAACAATATTATTATTGTTGGCAATATTATGAAAGTACTGATTAATGCTAAGGAAATATTTATTACTGTCATCAAACCAAAGTCTTTTAATATTACAAACTTTGATGCCATTAATACACTGAATCCACCTATAGTAGTAAGACCTGATGCCACTGTGGCTTTTCCTATTTTAGTTACAGTTATTAACATTGCATCTACTTTTTCTTTTCCTGACAATCTTTCTTCAATATATCTTTCTAACAACATTATAGTCATTTCTGTTCCCATCCCAAGGACCAATGCCCCTAAGGTTGCTGTAATTGGAGTGTATTTAATTCCTAGTAAATACATTGTCCCTGCAGACATACCTATAATTAGAATTATTGGGAATATAGGTATAAATGCTTTTGCTATATTTCTATACATTAACAACAATGCTATAAATACTAGAGCCAAACCTATTACCGTCATCTTAACCCTACCCTCGGTCAAGCCTTTGACCATTTCCACATCTAGTACTGACATACCAGTAACTTCAACTGCCATTGGTGCATCCTCAACTATAACTTTTAAATCTTCTACAAAATCCTGTAATGCTTCAGTTGACATATGGCTTATATTTAATAGTATTACGGATTTATTACCGTCATCATTTAAAAACATTCTTCTTTGTTCCTTGGGAATATCTTCAACAAAATCTAAATACTCTTCAAAGGTAAGGTCTTCATCTGTCATATTGCTTACAAGAGTACTTATAGATTTTACATCTGTTACTGAGTCCCCAAACTCATTTGTAATATCATCTGTAATATTATCTATCCAATTGATATTTTCCTCAGTTAATATATTTTCATTTTCCATATAAATAGCCATTTGATTTGTAGACCCTACTATATCTCTTATTTTATGAATATCACTAAGTGCTGCCATATCCTGTGGCATAAAAGTTTCTATATCAGTCTCTACACCTATTTTATTATCCATACTAAATCCAAATCCAGCTATTGCTACGGATAATATAATAATAACTACCGAATATTTTAAAACAAATTTAGTTGTAGCTTTTAATAATTTATCTAGTCGTGTTTCTTTGCCATCATCATCCTTAGCAGTAGTTTCACATTCTTTCCCAAATGTATCTCTAATATGAAGTGTTGGCATTAGTAAGAACACACTACCAATAAAACTTATTATTACACCTATTGTCAGCATTTTTCCAAAATCCTTTATCATAGGAACTGGAGATGCATATAGTGATATAAATCCTAATACCGTAGCTACTACTGCAATAAATACTGATTTACCTATTTGTGTTAATGTGATTTGTGCAGACTTTTCTTCCTCATATCTATTTTGTAGTTGAATAGAATAATCTATTCCAAGTCCTATTAAGATTGGGAAAACTGCCATACTTACCATTGTCATAGGAACACTTAGAGTACCCATAAATCCCAAAGTGGCAATTACTGATACAAATATTATTCCAAGACTTAAAACTCTCCATCTAACATGGAATACTAATAACAAAATTATGAACATCAAGGCTACAGCTAGTGCTACCATAACCATCATATTAGACTTCATCTCTTCTCTTAAGGATGAATCTAATACAGGTTTTCCAGATATTATAAAGCTTACATCTTCAAAACCTTCTATTTTCTAATGCTGCATTTACATCCGTATATATCAAGTCTTTATAGCTATCTTCCAAATTACCTTGTAATTTAATAACCATCATACTGTGATTATCATCTACAATGACATCATCAAAAATTGTTCTAAGGTTTGAATCTTCATCGTATAAAATAGTATCTACTTCATCTTGGCTCGTAGGAATATTTGCTACCATCATACTACTCTTTGTATGGAACACTTCTAATGCTTCGCTAATATCTCCAAGTTTTTCTCCTATAGTAACAAATCCCTCTGCCATCTCTTGTAAATCGTTTGGATTAAGACCACCAATTAAGCCTGACTTCATCTCAGAAGTCTCGCGTGAAAGTTGACTACTAATATTAGTTAATGCTTTAGAAGTATTACTTGCTCCTTCTTTTAAATTAGCAGTATTATCTGACATGGTCATTAGCCCTGCTGAGCTTTTGCTAATATTTTCTGACATCATATTTAGTTTCATTTTTAATTCTTGGTTTTCCCTAGCTAGATTTGATAATTGAGCTAATTGTTGTGAAGCAGATTGAAGTCCTTCTGCAGCTGTAAATAATCCGCCCTGCAATTGACTTGCCCCATCCGCAAGATTGTCTTGTCCTGTAATCAATTTATCAAAAGCACCTGTTACTCCGGATAAATTTTCAAGTTTCCCCTCTATCTCTTTTGGATCCTTTGTGTCTTTGCCAGCTAATTCATTACCTACATCTGTTAATTTATCTGCTATCTCTCCTATTCCATCACTTATTGTCAATAGCTGCTCCTTAATCATAACACTTTGTTTATCAGTCATTTGATGTACAAGGCTAGCTGGACTCATAAAGGAAAAAATGTTTTCTTCATATTTAAATTGTTGCTCTACATTCCACATCTTTTCAATATATTTTTACTTACAGCATACTAAACACAGATTCTGATATATTACCAAATACGTCTGAACCAGTTGACTTTCACTTTAGTTCATATGATAAAGGATAAATTGGATATATTGGGATGTTAATTTAAGAGTTTTCCTCGTTAAAATTTTTTTAAAATTTGTGGAACATTTTGTTGCTATAGGTGTTGTAATTATTTAGAAAAGAATAAATTAAGAAAGGGAGTTATATTATGAAAAGAATAATTTTATTAACAGTATTGATGATCTCATTTGTTTTTTCTATTCAAACAGCATTTGCTTCTGAATATGTGTTAAAGGAGGTCCTAAAAAAGGAATTTAAACAAGAGTTTAATATTGAGTACTCTAGTAAAACTATAGAAAAATCCCTTCAATCTTATAATTATCTAATATCCTGGAATAGCTTTATTACTCATACAGAAAATAGAGAATTAGTTATAGAAGGAACTACTAGAACATTCTCAATAGTCGACACTATAAGTACAAGAATTTATCTTCAAAAATATGATCCCAATATTAAGGCTTGGAGAAATTTAGATAATATATTAAATACGGAGAATAATGCAAACTATTCATATTCAGGTGGAGTGTATACAGTTTCTCCAGGAGAATATAGGGTGTTTACTACTCATTCTATTAAAAAAGGTGCTTTTCAAGAATCAACAACCTCTGTAACCAACTCTATAGTTATTAGATAGTTGTTTTGCACTACCCTTTACATTAAGTTTTTATATCTCTAATAATAAGGTCAATAGAGCAGCTTACTCTATTGACCTTATTATCTTTTCTACCTCACTATTAGCTAAATTACTATCTATATCTAAACTGTATTTTATTCCAAAGGAATTCCATATAACCTGAGCATATTGTCCATTAATCCTAATTACCGTATACTCAATACCATCTAATAATAGCTCTGAAATATCACTATTTAATGTAACATTAATATTTTCTCTACGTTCCTGTCCTGTACGGCTTTGAGTAGACATAATATAAATATTATCTTTAATATAGCTTAACTCTAATGTTTGATAGGTATCTCCCAAAACACGTATGATTACTTGATCTAGCTTATATGGGAGTTGTTTGAAATTAAATTTAATAATATCTTTTGCATCGTCTATAGTTCCTGTAATAGTATTTACTTCGTTTCCTCTCTGTATAACATCATCGCTTAAGGTAATACTTCTATCTAAGGAGATCTGGTCATCAAAAAAAGTTAATATATTGCTAATTATAGGCATTCTCCAAGCAGAACTTTCATTATTAGTAATTGTATTTAGCAACCCTAAATTAATAATAGTTGCTACAAAAATAACTGCTATTTTTTTAACTTGCTATTATTTTTAGGTTTATTTTCATCCAAACGGTGTTTTAATTTTATCCATTCTAATTCAATCATTTCATCTGAAACTTCAATAGAATCAATTTCTTCTTTTAAAGTTTGTCCTATAAGAATATCTAAGTTATATTTTTGTTCATTATCCATTTTTATTACCCTCCAAATTTATTAAAATATTATTAAGTTTGTTTTTTGCTCTATTTAATCTTGACTTTACAGTACCTTGATTAATATCTAATGAAATAGCTAATTCTTTATATGTAAGGTTATGATAATATCTTAAAATAATTATTTCTTTAGAGACCCCATCTAATCGCTTAAGAGATTCCCTAACTAACATCCTCTGCTCTTGTCTTTCTAATCCATCAATTACAATATCTTCTAGATTAGTTTCTTCAATTAAATTTTCAATGTCATAATCATATATATAAACAACCCTACTATTATTTCTTATATGATTTTTAGCTATATTAGCTGCAATTACACATATCCATGGTTTAAAATTTTTAATATCATCAAGAGTTTCGATTTTGCTGTAGGCTCTAATATAGGCTTCGTTTACAAGTTCCCCCGCTGTTTCCTTATCCCCAATTATGTAATATATAGTTCTAAAAACTTCTTCTTTTACCTATTTTACAGGTCGCACCTACAGTGCTTAGGTTGAT
>CAYLXY010000118.1:0-6041 GCA_964387405.1 uncultured Clostridiaceae bacterium | reverse complement strand
ATAAGTGTTGTAAAGTTATCTCTTAATCATTATATCCTAAATTTACTAAGTTTTAAATAACAAAATATAAGATTCGATGTTGATTTGTATTCCGAAGGAAATAAAAAGAGAAACCCTAGGACTCAGGATTGCTCCTTATCTATTTGGATCTCTCTTCAATAGCTTGATAACTTTATTCATAGCATTCTAGCTTTTTTAGTACCTGGTACTACACAAAAGAACAGTCCCCTTGTGTTGCTTAGAAAAAGCCCTAAAAGAATTTAATCTCTTAGAGCTAGTTGTTTTAAACATAAAAAATACGAGTTGGTGCAGGCACCCTCTCGCTAAAAACTCCTTCGAGTTTTTGTTCCTTGTATCTATTATACACTTAAGCTATAGAAATAGTCAACAACTTTCTTAGCAAAATCATAATGAGCTATTAAAACCTGGTTCTTTTCAAAGGATTCTTTATTTTCATATATCCTATTATCTACAAAATCTTTTAATTCTGCCATTGTAATTTCTTTAACTTTCTTACTACTTATTACTTTATTAAATACATACAAAGTAACAATAAAATCATGCATCACTGGATTCTTCATCCTACTTCCTCTTGTTGTTCTAGAAATTCCATCTATCTTGGATAAATAATTTATAACTTTTTGATTAGGAGTAACCGTATAATTGTAAGGCGTTCTTAAACTGTTCAATAAACAACTATTATGAGCTGCTGCATTCCTTAATAGTCTAACGGACCATAAAAAATCTCCCATAGAATCTTTGTTTTTATACTTCCCATAATACATTTGATATAATTTTATCACTTCGCCGATTATCTTTCATACTATAATAATTTTCCTTAGTATTTAGGCATAGAAAAAGCCCTAAAGCTATTTGCTCTAGAGCCAACATTGCGTTTCCTTGGATTCAACTTGATCTAACCTTGGCCTATTCTACAATGTTATGATGTCTTTAATTCTCTACACCTTATACTATACCACATGATGGGTATGCCCTTCTATGCCCTTTATTGCCCATTTAGTATTCTTTCAGTTTCTTTTAAGGCTCTTCCATGGATTTTAAACACTGCCCTATTGTTATAACCTAAATCATAAGCTATATCTTCCCAGGTCCTACCTTCAAAATATCTCATCTGTAAAAGTAACTGACTGACAGGGTCATCAATCTTATTAGTACACAAAAGAACTGTACTGCTCCCCTTATGTTATGTTATTTTATTTTATTTAGTTACGTTATCTAAGATTTTTCTGAATTCATCTAAAGACTCTACACTCATAGCTCTATTAAATAAGTTCTCTAATATTACCATATCATTCAATTCATTTAATTTCTTATTAACTTCTACATCTGTAAGCTCAAATCTATTAAATAATATATTTCTAATAGATTTTTTCGAGTTTGCTATTTCACCTTCAAGTCTACCTTTTTCTAATCCTCTTTCCAAAGCTTCCTCTTCTAATCTTTCAGCTAAACTCATTATAATCTCACTCCCCTCTGGATATATATATCCTACCTCAGCATATATTCTTTTTACTTCGTTTTGTGTAAAATCTATCCTTGCACTATATATATACTTTATTAATATTTCAAAGTACTCTGTAGCTTTTTTCTTATCTTCTAGTTCATTAAGATATCTTGCTGCATCCAATATAGATTTGATCATTACTTCTAAATCTTCATTCTGTATATTTTTGAATGTAGTTAATATTATCTTATTGATAACCTGACCCTTGATCTCATCTTGTGTAAAACTTGATAGATCATATATCAGATATTTGAAATCTGGTATATATTCTTGCATACCCTCTGATAAGTCATAGTATCCTTCTATTATTCCTCCCAGATTCTCATCTATATTCCATCTAGTTTTTCCATGATATATGACTAATGGAATTATAACTGGTAGATTACTTAACTTTTTATCTTCTATATCTTTGGTCCATATTTCTTTTAAATCCTTATCTATATGATTACTATCTTCTAAACTAATAGTATCTAAATCTACCATATCTCTTATCTCTGCTGATAAATAGTTTTTTAAGAAGTCTTTCGTTATATCTGTATATCTAAAAAACCTTTTGAATAATTTATCATGTGGTTGATTCACTTTTTCCAAGATATCACCTACCTTATCTCTATTATACACTTTTTCAGCTATTTATAAAAGATATTTCCTAAATAAATATTGAATATTTAAGCCACAGTCTGGCTTCTAGCTATATTCCTTATAATTATAATTGCAGGAAACTGGATACAATACATATACCAAATTTCATAAGACCACCTTCTACTTAATGTATAGAAATAGGAAGTGAAATTTACTATTACGCAAAACAAAAAGAGAGGAACAAGATTCTTCAACCTCATTCCCCTTAATCTCAATAGCTTGATAACTTTATTCATAGCATTCTAGCTTTTTAGTACCTGGTACTACACAAAAGAACCGTCCCCCTGTGTTGCTTTGCAAACTATAGGGTACTCTTATTTAAACATTTATACTAGAGCTTAAATCTAATTATATTAAGTTTTTATATTCTCTTCTTCCATCAACTATTGCATATATAACAACTTCTTTTTCTTTATCATTTACCCTATAAAATACAAGATGGTTTCCTACAATCGCTACTTTATATCCTTGTTTCCTTAAAATAGAATATCTTGGTATGCTTCCTGAATTAGGAAACTCTTGTAGACGATTAATGGCTTCTTCTATTTTATCCAAATACCCAAGGGCTGTGTCAATGCTACCTGAATCATCTGCAATATAGTATATTATATCTCTCAGCTGATCCTCTGCCTTGTCTGTTCTTAAAATCTTATACATTTTCATTTTTCCTCGTTACTAGAGATTCACGAAGATCATCAAAGGATTTCTGCATAGATCCTACCCTTCCATTTTGCACATCATCTTCTGCTTCTGCAAGGGTTCTCAGTAATTCTAATTCAGATTTCATTTGCCTGTAGTCTTGTAGTCCAAGGACAGCTGTATCGCCTCGACCATTTACAGTTATTATAACTGCCTCTCTAGTTTCTTTACATTGTTTTGATATTTCATTATATTTATTTCTTAAATCCGCTGATGGTCTGATATTCATTTCCATGATCTCACCTCTTTCTATATAGTCATATTATATCATAATTTGTTTATGTTGTAAAACTATATTATATCAGTATATAGAACAATCTAAGGCTAACCGTATCTTTCTTTTCTTAATTCTATCATAGACTTCCTTTAACTCTGGTGACATCTTTTCATAAGACTACACCATCCGAACATAGTACTTGCAGCAGATGCTACCCTTTTCAGCTTCCATTCTACAGTTTTCATACTGGCACTTTCTTTCTTCTTTCATTTGTATCTCTCCTATATGAAACAGTAATCTGAACATGTCCTCCACCAGCCATGGAAACTTCTCTATCTGTTACATAATCAAGCTTAACTGTTCCATCATTTGCAGCTACTACTTCTGTTGGTGGAACTATAGTTAATGTTTCAAGAGCTGCATCTTCTTTAACATCTATTGTTGTTGTCGCTATTTTACCTGTTCTATTAATCATAGCACAAAATTTCCGTTTTTCATGTGTATGTGAAATGCCATAAAGCCCAGTGTTTCAAAGGGTTTGAAGGCTCTTAAACTCCTATTTTAGTCCTCATTCATATAATGAGTATCATAATACCTACCTATAGTTTTAATAAGCTTATTATTAATAAAGGTTTTATTATATATTTAAAATCTCATACCAATTTCTCTCATAAATTCTAACAAATCTATATATCTTACATCAAATTCCCTACAAACATTGGGAATCTTAACTCTATTTCTTCTTTCTTTTTCATAAGTTTCTCATGAAAGCTCTTACTTAAATCCTCTATCTGTTCTTTAAAGTTTTTACTGTTATCCCAAAGTTCTTCAACATGAGATGTTGGAATTAAAAACTCTGCTGTTACTTTATTTATAAATTGTTCTTCTTTTTTTTCAGATATTAAATCTTCTTTAATGAAAATATCATCTTCTTCTAATAGAAAGTGTATATACTCATGAATTAAAGTAAATATTTTTCCTGTCAAACTATCATTGTTATTTGTAAATATTATAGGTGCTATATCATCATAAAGTAAGAAGCCCCTAAACTCATCTATATCTAACTTTCTATAATTGTTTGCTCCTACAACTCCATTTTGCATTACTATAATTCCACCATCTTCTAGCTTATCTCTTAAATAACTAAAAGCAGAAGTACTGTTATTACAATCTCTATACCAAAATTCATCTATATTTAAAAACTCTTTTGCAGTAATACAAATACTATTAATATCCTGGCTTTTAAAATCTAGTAAATCTTCAGGTATTAATTTCTCCCATACATTATCTCTACGATAATCACTTAACCAGTCTCTTTTTCTTCCCATACTATATAAAGTATCCTTAAGTTCTTTACTTATTTCAGGCATTTTATTTCCTACTGTTCTAAATTCAGATTCTATTATATCCGTTTTAGGAGGCTCATCTAAAAACATATAACCTAAAGGTACCTTTAAGAAATTAACTAACTCTTCAACTTGCCTGAATGTTGGTAGTATATCATGAGATATCCAAGCTTCAATATTTTCAAATCTATCTAATATTTCCTCAAAGTCTTTTCCAGATTCTTTGATAGCCCAAATGTATATATCCTCTTTAATTTCTATCCTATTTGCAGTGGTCATATGATCGCCTCCTTTCATTTATATATCTTCTATTATTTATTATTATATTCTTCTTTAACTGCCATAGCCCATGCTTCTTTTTCTTTTTCTCTAAGCCTAGCATTTTTATATTTTGATAATGAACCTCTTAAATTTTTAGTTTTAGACATATTATCATCCTTATCATAATATTCTTATTGACATTATATCATATAATCCTACTGATTAACAGGGTTTCTAAACCTTTTCATTAATCTTTTTTAGATTGAAACTCCAGGCCCTTAGGACACTGGAGTAGATTTCTTAATCTAGTTTCAAATTTATTCGTTTTTTAGAAGGGTTTCAATTTCTCTTTTAAATCCATACTTCTGCAGGTACTCTATTAATGCTACTTCTACAATTTCTCTTTGAGTGATGTTTTTTTCTTTACTAAATTCTCCTGCAAGCTTTGCTATCATATCACTCATATAGATTGCTTTAGTTCTAACTAGTCCTGGAACTATATATCTTGGAATAATTCCATCTTCTTTAGTTCCAGATAACAAATCATAAATATCATCTCGCTTTTCATACATAAATCTTACAAATGGAAGGTACTCATCTATATCTGTTCGGGCTGGAGTTTTTAATTCATGTTCAGGCTCAGCTTGTTCTATCTGCTCATCTATTGTTTCTTCAACCTTTCCAACTGTCTTTATATAGTTGTTTTTATATGCATTCCACTCATACCCTTTTTAATAGTCATATATTCTGCCATTTCCTTATGGTTCTTAAATCCTTCATTCCCTGCTATGAGTCTTGGATCTGCATTATCTTCCTCAAAGGCAGTTATAACACTAACTATCTTTGAAGGTGCATAATTTTTAGGATCCAGATCCCATCCATTAACTATATTTACCTTATTAACTTTAGCATTTTTAGGTACATATTGATTAGCTTCAGCATCATATCTAAAATTCTTTCTTCTCATATACATATCCAAACTTTTATAGGTTTTATAGCCAAATTCATCTGAGACTTCATCTCTAGTTTGAAACTTTAACATTTCTATTATTTTTCTTACCTTTGAGTTGTATTCTGCTTCCATCTTTATTTCCTCCTATAGTAGATTTACTGTATCATTTAATTTTGTTATGTCTTGGTGTAGGTATCTAGTTGTTACTGCAAGATTTGCATGGCCCAATAATTTTTGAATACTTACTACTGATGCTCCTTTTTCTAAAAAATTAGTTCCAAAAGAATGTCTTAATACATGGGCTGATACTTTCTTTTCCAATCCAATCTCATCTGCTGCATTAACGGAAGTTGTCAAGTAAGTTGTCGCATAAACATGAATCTATTTTTAAGCTTTATC
>CAYLXY010000117.1:0-6115 GCA_964387405.1 uncultured Clostridiaceae bacterium | reverse complement strand
ACAAACAAACTTGTAAAAACTGTTTATTTTTAAATATAAAAAATAAAAAAATGTTATTTATAAATACAGTTAAAGTAATTATAAATGACAAAAAAATATAAATAATAATTCTTATTGGAAAACTAATTTCCATTTATATCACCTCTTGAAAATTTCAAAGCATACCCCCACCCTTCTCTAATCCTTTTAATATTTAAAAAATATAAGTGTTAATATATAAGCCCCTAATAAAAAAGGAGCACCAGTTATTTTATCAAGCTTAGTTTTGTAGGTCCCAAAACTTCTAAACTCTAGTTTTAACTCTGTGAGAAAAACTTTTACACCTTCTTTTTTAATCAATAAAAAAACATTACCTAGCACTGTAAGTAATATAAATAAAAAAAAGAATACAATATAGTTTTTATATGTTAAAAAAGCCCCATATGCCATAGCAAGTTTTAAATCTCCTCCGCCTAGTTTAAGCACAGGAATTAACGCAGTAATTATAATTGCGAATAAAATACCCAGTATAGATTCTTTAAATCCATTAAAACCACTTAAAAAAGTGTTAATAAAAACCCCTAATAAAATTAAGGGATATGTAATATAATTTTTGATTTTTCTTGTTCTTATATCTGTGTAACACGCTACTATACTAAGTGGAATAGGAAGTAGTAAATGCATATATTTCCTCCTTTTAATAGTTTTTCGCATTAAAGTTTTAATGATAGTATCATCTTATAATTCAATTTGCTTGCAAAACATCTCATTTCACTCCTAACTATCACCAACTAGTCTTATAATACCTATGATCCAACTCCTTATGAAATTGATGTTCTGATTTTAAATCTAGTAGATATCTTCCGAACATAGGTATGTAAAAACCGTAAGGCTTAGTTATTCTTACTCCATTTGGTATAGTTTCAACACTAGCACCGCCGACATTGCCTAGTGTTAATTCTTCATAGGCTCTAGTTTTTGCCTTGCTAATATTCCCATGAGTTACCTGGTAAGTTCTTGCACCTTCTTTGGCCGCCATATCTATAACAAGCTTGTATCTCATAGCATTAGTATAAAAAACAAGGCCCATAAATAAGCCTAGCAGTATTGGCAAAGCTATAGAAACTTCAATAATAGCACTTCCTTTTTCCTCTTTTAAAAGTTTCTTAATCAATATCATGACTAATCACTACCTTTTTACTAGAAGCAATCTTATCATCTACCGTAACATCCTCTATTAAGAACCTTTTACCTATTTTAAATGAAATTAAGTCAGCACCACATCTGCAGTTAATAAGTCTTTTTTTATTAAACTCAACGGATTCATTGCATGTAGGACATTTCCTTATTATATTATCCATTAAATAATCACTCTCCTAGGCTTTATTGGTCATAAGGTTCTACATGAAAAACTGTTTCAGCTTTTAGTGTATATTGATTCATAGGGAACCTAACAGAATAAGGCTTTTCTATTTTAACTATTCTGTCTAACCCACTTGAAAAAGTTGTAACAGTAGCACCTTGAATATTGTTTTCTTTAAGCTCTCTATTTGCTACGTCCCTGGCATAGCTAGACATCTCCACGCCATAAATAGGATTTGCATATGATCTAGCCGCCTCTCTAGCTGCTGTTTGCATTATTAAGTAGGTTTCAACACCTTTCATATAAAATATATATCCAAATATCAATAGAAGTACTACAGGAAGTGTTAAAGCAAGTTCTACTATAGCACTTCCTCTTTCTTCTTTAATAAGCTTAACTGTTAAATTTCTAAATCCTTTAAAAAATCTATTCAAAGAATCACCCTCTTATTTCATTACTTTATTTGGCTTTAATATGTTTTACTTTAATTTATTCTTATTAAAGCCAAACACTTTATTAAAATAACTGTCGTTTAAGGTATAGCATGGATTAACTCTTTATAAGAAGTAACATCGAAACTAGCATTGTATGTTGTTCTTCCTATTAAAGAACCAAAAGGTACGGGAAGCTCTAAAACTACTTTAGCTTTTACTTCTACCCATCTTGGAAAAATAATTTCCTTGTTCTCAGATGTATTACTAGACCACTTTGAAGGAAGATTCCAAGAATCAGTAGTGGCCTCTTCAAAATCTGAAAACCACCATGTTTCAGGGTTAGAAACATAACTATACACATCTGGTATCCCAGGATCACAGCTTCTTCTTGGAGGAATTATCCCAAGTTTAAAATGAGGTCTTCTAACATTTCTCCTCTTCTTAACTGTATACACTCTTTTCTCATCGTATGTAACCACAAAATCCCATGATTTAATATTATAATCTAAATTACTAAGCTCTATGTTCTTTTCAAAATATTGTTTAGCTACATTATTTGCTCTAGAAACATCAAGTTGGATATAGTTTTTTATATCTGATTCTGTATTAAGCCACTCTGTTACTCTAGGAACTTCAATTTCTTTCATACCACATATTATTGATATCTTCTCAATAACTCTTTCTCTTTCCCCATAATATATAGGCTTATGCTTTTCTACTGCAACAGCAGCTAAAGAAGAAGTAGTCCCTGCATCTAAAGCATTTCTAACTACAGCTCTATCTCTATACATAACAACTAAGGCAAAATTAACAGCACCTAATGAAATTGTAAGTATTAGAATAATTGCTATCATAGGAAGTAAAGAACCTTTCTCGTCTTTATTTAAATATTTCAAAGCTTTAAAAATATTTTTCACTTCAACACCTTCTTGTAAAATATAGGATACCTTTAATAATATTTTTTCATCTTAAAATCCTAAAAAATAATACTTGTCACCAATTTTGCTAATTTTTAATTTTTTAAAAGCCTTTTCTTCTCCCTTTTTAACAATTTCAACAATCTCTTTTTCTTCATTAACATCAAAACTAAAATCAGATATTTTAAAATCTGCAAACTCAGGAGCATAATCAGACATTAAATAATGAGTTGGAAAATTCATTGGGCCAGATTTATTTATTTCGTTTAAAACATCCTCGTTACCATCAATTAGTGCCTGGACAAAAGTTTTAGCTGTATCTTCCATAGTTCCTTGCTTTACACCACCACAAGCAGTTAAAGCTGTTACAATTAGCATTACAATAATAAATAGCGATATTCTTTTCTTCATTTTGTAACCTCCCTTAAAATATAAAAACATCTTTTATTTAATATTTAAATCTTTTTACTTTACCGAACAATAACACTTGGTCTTAAACCTGACTTTGGTGGTGGATCTTCATAGCTCGGCGGATCACCAATATTTGTGTTTTGACCAACTTGACCTGTAAATCTTGATTTCATATCATCTAGATTTCTCTTAGGAAAACCATATTTAGAAGCCTTTGGTTGTATTTCATCAATACTTGTTATTTTTTCTAATACTTTTCCTGTACCTGCATTATAGATTTCAATATGGGCTCCCAAATTAATATTTTTTGGGTTAGCAAATCCTTTGTTAAACATTTCTACTTCACTTTCAGTTAATCCCCTGCCTCCTACCTGTCTTTTGTACCGTTCAACAATATCCTCGCTAGAAATTGTAATTTCATAAAATTCTTGTACTCCTGCAGGTGGTATAGTCTCTGTTACATTTCTAGTGGGTATTGTTATATATAGATTTCCAATCTCAATAGTCATTGCAGTGCCTCTATATCGTATACCTGAAGTTGCTCCTGTAGCTGATATGACGTAACGCATTTCTTTTAATGAACCATCACCAAAAGTTTCTACTTCAATTCTACCAGGAGATTTATTTGTCTTTTCTATTGTTGGAGCTGCAAATACAAATATAGACTGTATGGCAAGAAGCATTATTAATAAAATACTAATATTTATTACTCGTAGGGGCTTTTCCATGATTTCACTTCCTTCCAATCGCCAAGATATATTATTTGTCTTAAAAATAAACCTTCAGTAGTATTAGCGTATCTAAATTCCACATCTCTTTCATAAAGCTTATATGGCTCTAAATCAAACATATTATTTTCTCTAAGGTATGATAATTGAAGCACTCCACTTATACCATAAGTAGTATTAGCTGGGTCATAGACTAAATTAGGATCTGTAACCCAACCTACTATTGCATTTTTAAAAACATTTAGTCTTTGTGGGTGTAGATTTTCTATAGCCCACTTCGTATCTTCTGAATACTTTTTATAGTATTCGCCGTATTTAATTCTAGGTTGTACCTCATCAACATAACCTGTATGCCAATTATAACCATAGCTTTGAAGTCTTTTTATATCTTCCTCCGCTAACTCTTTGGTAAAGTTTTCTACATTTTCAGGATTTTCTTTTAGTTTAAAATTTATACCCTCCACTTTGTAATGAAGTGGTGCGTCTGGAAGAGTTGCCAATGTATCGTCTACAGTTGCATTGCTAGTATCTTTTAATAGATCTATAGCTATTTTACTCCTAGGTTTCTTACTTTCTATTTCCCTTTCCCTTTCTTCCAAAGTCTTTTCTTTCACTTCTGCCTTTTCTTTATTTTCCTTTGCCTCTGTTACTTCCTTGTTATCATTATCCTCAACACTTACTTGTACATCATAGGGAACAGGTTTATTAAAAAAAGCAAAGTATATCCCTATTCCAAGTAAGCCGATAATAAGAGCAACAATTAAAATCTTTATTTTTGTTGTCACAATTTTCTACCTCCACACGCATTTTTATAAAAAAAACAGACCACTTTCGCAGTCTATTTCACTTCTGTCCAATCTGATAATCTTCCTGAATAGTCTTTTCCATACTCATCGTCTATAAGGTAAGTACCTTCTGTTGTATTTCTAATCATAATTTCAAAGTCAGCTTCATATATTTTGCCACCCTCTGTGTTTTGTACAATTCCACGTATACCATAACCAGAAATCGGGTGATATATTAATTTAGGTGAAGAAAACCACTTTAAGCTTGAAGTTTTTTCTTTAAGTTCTTTAGGTGGGTAATTAATAGGTGTCCATAGTTGCCTTCTAAAAACTAATTCACAGTCATCAGGATATTTTGCATAAGTTTCTTCAAACCCCTTATATTTACTTACTGCACTTTCTTTGTCTATGTAATACATACCATTCAAAGGATAACTCTGAAGCCTTTCAATATCCTCTTCTGTTAATTCAGTAGTTATGCTCTTATCTTCTTTAGGCTCTTCCGGTGTCGGCGGCAGTATTCTCTTGTCAGTTTCTAGTATTCTTATAATAACTGTAGATGCTTCTGCTCTAGTTAATTTTCTATCCCCTCCAAAAGTTCCGTCTGGATAACCTGCTATAATACCTTTAACATATGCTTTAAGTACATAGTCTTTGTAATTATTTGAAATGTTGTTATAATCTTTTATCTGATAAGTATACTTATCTAAGTCATCTGTAAACTTTTCTTTGTTATAGTCAAGTGTATTAGTAGCTATTTTAGCCATATCATATCTTGAAATTATCTCGTCTAAATCAGTGTATTCATCTGCATTAAATAAACCCATTAATACAGCTCTTCTTCTATAATTACTTGCCCAATGGCCACGATCTGATATATCTTCATCAAAACCTAGTGAAGCTACTACTGTTTTTATGAATTCACCTGTTTTTATATTGTTGTTTGGTTTAAATGTACCATCACTATAGCCTTGTATACCACCAAGTTCTACTAACTTAGATACTGTACCCATGTACCAATCTGTAGGTTGCGTATCTTTAAAACTGGTCTTCGTCTTTGCAATTACCCCTGTTGACAATAATGCAGTTGCTAGTGTTGCGATAATTAATAATTTCCATAATCTTTTCATAATCCATCCTCCTTTTCTATTGTTGTAATTAATTTTTTTGTGGCAAATACTTATGATTATCCTTATCTATATTATACCCTGTATTCGTTGAAATATCAACGTTTATTTAGGTTTTTTTATAGTATTTTTTTAATGTTTAAAACATTTTATTTTTCAATAACCGTTGTTTAAAATGTCCTGTATGAAAAAGGCTCTTATTTTTCATTTTACCTCTTTTGATAACTGGATATAAAAAGATTTAGGTAAAAGAGTTCTCGTTTTACTTTAATATGAATTAAATTTTAATGTAAATTAATTAGTTTACTAAACATTGACAGCGTATTTTTATTTAAATACAATAGTGATTAATATCTTACTTTATAGAAACA
>CAYLXY010000116.1:0-6148 GCA_964387405.1 uncultured Clostridiaceae bacterium | reverse complement strand
TTATTCCAGGAAATCATACTTCAAGCATGATTCAACTTTATCCTAATCTACATGAGACAGATGGATTTTTTATATCAAAGATAAAGCGAATCAAGTAGTAAGTTCAGGAGGTAGTTATGGTAAAGAAGGATTTATTAAGTCTAACTTTAGAAGAAATGGAAGAATTTGCAAGAAATGTAGGTGAGAAGAAATTTAGAGGCAAACAAATATTTCAATGGATAAATAAAGGTGTGAAAGATTTTGAAGAAATGACAAATTTATCAAAAACTTTACGTGAAAAATTAGAAAATAATACCTATATTACAAATATAGAAATAGAAGATAAGTTGGTTTCTAAAATAGATGGTACAACAAAATATTTATTTTTATTAGATGATTATAATATAATAGAAGGCGTAGTTATGAAGCATAAACATGGATTGACAGCTTGCATTTCTACACAGGTAGGCTGTGCTATGGCTTGTACTTTCTGTGCATCAACATTAGATGGTTTAGTTAGAAATCTAAGGGCTGGAGAAATGGTAGATCAAATCTTAACTATGGAAAAAGATATGGGAGATCGAATTTCTAATATAGTTTTAATGGGAAGTGGAGAGCCATTAAATAATTTTGATGAAACTATAAAATTTATTAAAATAGTAAATAATGAAAATGGTTTAAATATAGGTAATAGACATATTACACTCTCAACTTGTGGATTAGTAGCAGAAATTAAAGCTTTGGCGGATTTGCAAATACCTATTAACTTAGCCATATCTCTCCATGCTCCTAATGATGAATTAAGACAAGAAACTATGCCAATAGCTAAAAAATATTCCATTGAAGAATTAATAGAAAGTTGTAAATATTATATTGATAAAACCAATAGAAGGGTAAGTTTTGAATATGCTTTAATCAAAGGGGTTAATGATGGACATATTTACGCTAAAGAATTAGCTGGTTTATTAAAAGGTATGCTTTGTCATGTAAATTTAATACCTATAAATGATCTAGTAGAAAGAGATTATAAAAAACCAAATATGGAAGATATTAAAAAGTTTCAACAAATATTAAAGAAGTCAGGGATAGAGACAACTATTAGAACTGAAAAAGGTTCTGATATTAATGCAGCTTGTGGTCAACTTAGAAGAAAATATTTACAAAATTCAAAAAAAGAGCTAGAATAATATAAGCAAGAAAGATTTATGTAAAAAGGGGGTAAGAGGATGATTGTAGGTGCTCTGTCAGATGTTGGTAAAGTTAGAGATATAAATGAAGATAGCTATAGTATTTCAGAAGAAAATTATAGTTTGTTTATAGTGGCTGATGGCATGGGAGGCCACAATGCAGGAGAAGTGGCAAGTTCTATTGCAGTAGATAATATAAAAAATCACATTAGTGAATATGTTTCAAGCAATATGGAAGAAAAATTGATTAAAGGAATTATTTATGAAGCTTTTAATAAAGCTAACAAAGAAATCTATAAACAAGGTCAAGAAGACCCGTTATATGATGAAATGGGCACAACTACTACCCTAGTATTAAAAATAGATTCTACTCTCTATATAGGCCATGTAGGTGATAGTAGAGCCTATCTTATAAGGGGTGGTTCTATAGAGCAAATAACACAAGATCATTCTTTGGTTGCTGAGCTGGTTAGAAGTGGTAGTATTACTGAACTTGAAGCAATGAAGCATCCTCAAAAAAATCTTATTACTAGAGCTTTAGGAACAAGTAAAGATATTAAAGTTGATATTTTTAATATTAATTTTAATTCAACAGATATTTTAATTTTATGCACAGATGGCTTAAGTAATTTTGTAGATAAGTATGAAATTGAAAAGGTTGCATTGGAAATTAAAGATATTAATGAAGTGTGTAAAAAATTAGTGTCTATGGCAAACAAAAGAGGTGGTTATGACAATATTACTGTCTTAGTTGCAAAAAATAATGAAGAGAACATTGAAAGTAGGTGAATATATGGTTGGTAAAGTATTAGGTAATAGATATGAAATTATTGAAAAAGTAGGTGGAGGTGGCATGGCTTTAGTATATAAAGCTAAATGCAAACTTTTAAATCGTTATGTTGCGGTTAAAATACTACGAGAAGAATTTATTAATGATAAGGATTTATTGGATAAATTCAGAAAAGAATCTCAAGCTGCTGCCAGTTTATCCCACCCTAACATAGTTAATATATATGATGTAGGTGAAGAAGATGAAATATATTATATCGTTATGGAATACATAGATGGTAAAACTTTAAAAGAAGTGATTAAAGAAAAAGGAAGTCTTTCTACAGATGAAATACTGGACTATTCAAAACAAATAGCACTGGCATTAAAGCATGCTCATTCTAATAATGTTATTCATCGAGATATTAAACCTCATAATATTTTAGTTACGGAAGATGGCAGAGCTAAAGTTACAGATTTTGGTATTGCTCTAGCAGCCACATCATCTACAATTACCAATACTGGGAGCATAATTGGATCCGTACACTATTTTGCCCCAGAACAGGCTAGAGGAGGCTATACTGATGAAAAAACAGACTTATATTCTCTAGGCATAGTTATGTATGAAATGGCCACTGGTAAATTACCTTTTGAAGGGGATGCACCAGTTACAATAGCATTAAAGCATATTCAAGAGATACCAGAACCACCTTCCAATTACAATTCTTCTATTCCAGATGGACTAGAATCTATAATTATGAAGTTGATTCAAAAAGAACAATCTGCTAGATATTCAGGAGCTACAGATTTAATAGAAGATTTATATAAAGTAAAAAGTAATATTGACTTAGGTAATATAGATAATACTTTAAAAATAGAGGATTCACCAACACAAATTATTCCATCTGTTACTGCTATAGAAATGAGAGAATTAATTAATAGCAAAGATGAAATAAAATCAAATAATGAAGCAACTAAGAAAAATAAAAAGCGCAAACCGTTACTAATCCCCGCCATTGTTGCAGCATTAGTAGCTGCTCTTTTATTTACATTTGGATTCTTTTATTTATCTAATATATTCAATGTAGAGGATGTAGTAGTTCCGAATTTTGAAGGTTGGAATATTAAAGATGCGGAGAAAGAGGCAGAGGATATAGGTCTTAGATTAAAAGTAACTTTAATAAGTAATAAAGATGTACCTATAGATGAAATAATTAAACAAGAAACTTCGGAAGGTATGAAGGTTAGGAAAGGTACTATAATTAATGTAAGCGTGAGTAAGGGGGGTAAATTAGTTACAGTCCCAGATTTAATGTATGAAACATCTACAGATGCTAATTTAATATTAAAAAAACTAGGTTTGGAAATAGGTGTAGTAGATGATGATTTTAGTGAATTACCTGAGGGAACAGTTATTATGCAATACCCAAAATCTAAAACAGAAGTAGAAAAAGGTAGTAAAGTCAATTATACTTTAAGTAAAGGCATGGAAGTAAAAACTATAGCTATGCCAGAACTAGTAGGTAAAACTTTAGAGGAAGCTAAGGATATAATTGCACAAAAGGGACTTGAATTAGGAGCTATTGATGAAGATTATAGTGACAAATTTGTAAAAGGATATGTTATGGAACAAAATATTCCATCAAAACAAGAGGTTAACATAGGTTCTGTTATTAATTTAAAAGTAAGTAAAGGTAGTGATGTACCAGATCAAGACGAAGATTTAGATGAAGATGATAAAAATAAGGATGAGGAAACTAATCCACCTGGAACATCAACACAATTAATTTCATTTAGTTTAGAAGGATATACTGGTGAAGTTGATATTGTAATAGAAGAGATAATTGGTAATAAAACTAAGAAAGTTTATAATAAAAAACATGATATAGACAAAGAGGGTAATACTGTTAGAATACCTTTAACTGAAACAGGACATCATGTGTACGCCATATATATTAATGAGGATCTACTAGGAAGAAAACCAATAGATTTTTAGGGAGGAATTTAATGCATAGTGGTAGGATAATAAAGGGTATCGGTGGCTTTTATTATGTTGATGTAAAAGGGGAAATATTTGAATGTAAGGCTCGTGGGCTTTTTAGAAAGAAAAATATTACTCCTTTAGTAGGGGACTATGTTAAAATACATATTTTAGATGATGAAAATAAAAAAGGTGTTATTGAAGAAATAAAAGATCGACACAATGAGCTAATTAGACCTTCTGTTTCTAATGTTGATCAAGCTATAATCGTGTTTTCTGTAACTCAGCCTGATCCTCATCTTTCGCTTTTAGATAGATTTTTAGTTTTAGCAGAAAGTCAAAAACTAAAAATAATTATTTGTCTTAATAAAACTGATCTATTAGATAAAAACAAGTATGATGAAATAATTAATATATATGGAAATGCAGGTTATAAAATAATATTAACCAGCATTAAGGATGAGGAAGGTATAGGTGAATTAAGTAAAGAGCTTAAAAACAAAACTACAGTATTTGCCGGACCATCAGGTGTAGGAAAGTCTACTCTTTTAAATCAAATAGATCCTAGCTTACAATTAAAAACAGGTGAAGTAAGTGTGAGGATTGGTAGGGGAAAACATACAACTAGACATGCAGAACTGATAACTTTAGGAGAAAACAGTTGGGTTGTAGATACTCCGGGTTTTAGTTCTTTAGATATGAATTTTATAGAAGAAGAGGATTTAGCTTATTATTTTCGAGAATTTACACATTATATAGATAACTGTAGATTTAATTCTTGTAGACACATAAACGAACCAAATTGTGGTATTAAAGAAGCTGTAAAATCATTTGAAATATCACAAAAAAGGTATGATAGTTATATTTTATTGATTGATGAGATTAGAAAAAATAGGAGGTATTAGAATTATGAAATTAGCACCATCCATATTATCAGCAGATTTTTCTAATTTATTAAAGGATATAGAAAAAGTAGAGGAGGCAGGATGTGACTTACTTCATATAGATGTTATGGATGGACATTTTGTTCCTAATATAACAATAGGTCCTCTTGTTGTAGAAAGTTTAAAAGGTAAAACTAAACTACCTTTTGATGTACATTTAATGATAGAAAATCCTGATAAATATATTCCGGACTTTGTAAAGGCAGGTGCTAGCATTATATCTGTTCATAGCGAAGCAAGTCTTCATTTACATAGAACTATACAGCTTATAAAAAACTATAATGTAAAAGCAGCTGTAGCTTTAAACCCTGCTACACCATTGAATGTATTAGAGTATGTATTGGAAGATTTAGATATGGTTCTTCTAATGTCAGTTAATCCTGGTTTTGGAGGACAGAGTTTTATAGAGTCTAGCTTAGATAAAATAAAAAAATTAAAGAAAATTATAGATGATAGAGGTTTATCTATTGATATTCAGGTAGATGGTGGTATTAAAGTAGATAATGTTCAAAAATTTGTTGAGGCAGGGGCAAATATAATCGTTGCTGGCTCAGCTATATTTAATAGTGAAAATATAAATCAAACAGTAGAAGAATTTAGATTAAATGCCAAGTTATAGATAAGAGGATTGAGACAATATGGAAGTGACAATAGTAACTAATGGAAATATAGAAAATATGGATCTTTTAAAATTTACTGTTGAAAATAGTGATTATGTTATTTGTGCAGATGGTGCAGCTAAATATTTAATGGATATAAATATTTATCCAAATCTATTGGTAGGCGATCTTGATTCAATTAATAAAGATGCTTTACAATGGATAGAAAAGGGCCAAATTAAGATTGAAAAGTTTCCAGCGAGGAAAGATATGACAGATACAGAATTAGCTGTAGATTTTGCTTTAAAACAGAGTCCAGAGAAAATAAATATTATAGGTGCTATAGGTTCACGTATGGATCATAGTTTGGCTAATATTATGTTATTATACAAGATTCATAAAATGGGTGTTGACGCAAAGATTGTTAACCATATAAATAGCATTACTATAACTAGTAGTGCCTTGAAATTAAATTGTAAAATAGGACAAACTATTTCTATAATACCAATAGGTGGGGATGTAAAAGGAATTACTTTAGACGGACTAGAATATCCCTTAGTTAATCATAACATAGACATAGGAAGTTCTTTGGGGGTCAGCAATAGGTCTGTAAAGGATAAGATCAGTATTTCTATTAAAAAAGGTACTTTGTTAGTGGTTAAGGTTCATTCTGAAGGTTAATATAAGTAT
>CAYLXY010000115.1:0-6178 GCA_964387405.1 uncultured Clostridiaceae bacterium | reverse complement strand
AAACATAGAGGTTTTTCACATTCAATAATATTTTTAATAATTTGTACTTTTGTCGTAAAGAAAATTAGTTTGTTTTATGGTAGTATAGATTATAGTACTATTTTTGCAGTGAGTATGGCTTCGCATTTATTAGGAGATATGTTGACCAAAGCTGGTGTTGGCCTTTTTATACCCCTTAGCGACAAACGAATTAGATTACCATATACTATAAAAACAGGTGGAAGGGCTGAAAACTTAATTTTTGTTGGGGCATTATTTGCTATTTTTAATATAGTTTTAAAAATAAATTAAAAATAGTTGTTTTAAGATGGAATTAGTTATATATTTAAATAGATTAATAAAATTTTAGGCAAAAGGAGATATTAGGATATGAAGACTAAAAACTTAGTAAAAGGAGCATTACTTGTTGCTCTAGGGGTAATAATACCACAGATATTTCATTTAATTGGAGGTAGAGCTACAGGAACTATATTTATGCCAATGCACATACCCGTATTATTGGCTGGTTTTTTAATAGGTCCAATTACAGGGTTGTATGTAGGTATATTAGCTCCAGTTTTAAGCTATCTATTTACTGGTATGCCACCTATTGCTCCAGTACCTATACTGCCAATGATGATATTTGAATTGGCTATATATGGACTTGTTTCGGGAATACTATATAATAAGTTAAAAATAAACTTATTTGTTTCTTTAATAGGAGCTATGATAGCAGGTCGACTTGCTTATGGACTTACCATTTATATTATGCTTACACTTTTCAATATAAATCTACCAGGACCTATGGCTGGGCCTTTACTTGCTATAGTTGAAGCTGTTAGAGGTGGTATAATAGGTATAGTACTTCAAATAATAATCATACCTGTGGCTGTAAAGTTACTAGAAGGAGATACTTATTAATGACAGATAAAATGATGGCTCAAAAGAAAGAACTTTGTCCACTTTGTAATAAGTTTGGGGATAATATTCACTACTTAGCTGTAAAAAAAGTAGTTAAAGAGGATGTAATTTCACAGGTAAGAGAAGAAAGATATCTAACTTGTTCTAATTCTAACTGTTGTGTTGTTTTCTATAATATATATGGGGATAGAATATTTCTAGTAGAAGATATAAATATGGGGGCAAATTTTGATGAAATAACAAAGTCCAAAGGCGTTGAATGTAGTTTAACCACTAATTGCCATAATTGTCACAAATAAAATTAAAAAGAAAAGGTGAAAAAATTGGGTTTAGATGTTGGCAAAACAAATAATTTAAAAATATCTGAAATTGATGAAAAAGGAGCATTATTAAAAAAGCATGATAATGAAGAAGGCATATATCTTCCTATAAAGGAACTTCCAGATGATAAATCTGTGGGAGATTATTTAGATGTTTTTATTTTTAAAGATTCTAATAATAGATTGATAGCTAATTTAAAAAAACCCTATGGAGAAGTTGGGGAATTAGCATATCTAAAAATTGTAGACATAACTTCTATAGGAGCATTTTTAGAATGGGGATTAGAAAAAGATCTATTTCTTCCTATGAGAGAACAAACATGTAAATTAGTAAAGGGTAATTATTACTTAGTAAAAATTTATTTAGATAAAAGTGGTAGACTGTGTGCTACTATGAAGCTAGATGATGAATTAAAGACTCATCCATCATACAAGCCAGGAGAGACTGTAGAGGGTACAGTATATGGTGATAATCCTAGATTAGGCTTATTTATTGCAGTAGATAATAAATATTATGGCTTTGTACATATTACAGAAAAGTTTAAAAACTTGAAAATAGGTGATAAATCTAGTTTTAGAGTTATTAGAATTAGAGAAGATGGGCGAGTAGACTTATCTACAAGACAGGTAGCATATAAGCAAATGACCAGTGATGCAGAATTGATCTTACAACATTTAGCTATAAGATCAGGATTCTTACCATTAAACGATAAAAGTACTCCTGAAGAAATAAAAAGTTATTTATCCATAAGTAAAAATGCTTTTAAAAGGGCTTTAGGTAGATTATTAAAAGAGAAAAAAGTAAAACAAACGAAAGAAGGAATTAAATTATTAGTAGATATAAAAATAAAAGATTTAGAAGAGGATGACTAGGTGGTGTATAAGCCTAGTTATTTTTCGTCATATTATGATATAATTAGATTGAAATATCTATAATTTATTCTTATATATTGGAGGAATGAAGTGAATGAATATTAGCAAGGTAACTGCTGTAGCATTAGCAGGTGGTGGCAGTGTTAGAATGGGTGAAAATAAAGCATTGCTTAAATTAGGAAGTAAGACAATAATTGAAAGAGTAGTTGGTTCATTGCAAAGTGTTTTTAATCATGTATTAGTAGTAACTAATAAGCCGGAAGAGTATCATATGCTGGAAGGCGTAAAATTTATTAATGATTGTGTAAATACAGAAAAAAAAAGTTCTTTAATAGGTCTATATTCTGGATTAAAGCAAAGTAAAACTTCTCATATATTTGTTGTAGCTTGTGATATGCCCTTTATTAATATTGATTTGATTGAATATATGGTGAATTCACTAAAAGATGAAGATGTAATAGTGCCCTTTATTGAAGGATATTATCAACCTCTTTATGCTATATATGGAAAGGCTTGTATTCCAGAGCTTGAAAAGTTATTAGAAAAAAACATGCATAAAATAACAAAGTTTTTCAAAAATGTAAAGGTTAAAAAAATTATGGAGAATGATATAAAAAATTTTGACCCACAGATGGTTTGTTTTGAAAATATAAATACTAAAAAAGAATATTTACAAGTAAAAAATACTTTTGAGTAAGAATTATAGGTGTTTGGGGCATATTAATGACATATTATTTTGGAGGGATATATATGGAGTTGATTTCTGAACAAGGTAAAATTAGAATTTCCAATCAAGTTATTATGTTAATAGCTAAAAAAACAGTAGAAGAAGTAGAAGGTATAGTTTCATTGAGTGGAGGCTTACCTGTAGGAATAAGCGAAATTTTTAGTAAGAATATATCTTCTAAAAAAGGAGTAAGGGTTACAAGCGAGGAGACTCAAGTTGTTATTAATCTTTCTTTAGTGATTAAGTATGGAGTTATTATTCCTGAAGTTATAAAAATCGTACAAGAAAGAGTAAAAAAATCTATTGAAGCTATGACAGATATAGAAGTTGGAGAAATAAATGTATTTGTTCAAGGTATAGAAATATAAGAATGTTTATTTGTAGTTATAATGCTGACTGTGTCTAATAATTCATAATTTAAAAATTATTTCAACCAAAATTTTAACATGATCTTAACATTTACATAACAACTTATTAACCAAAATTAAATTTAAATACATTAGTATAGTAGAGTGTGTTAATATACATATGGACAAAACGTTATAATAGGAGGACTATTAAATGGATATCATCTTTGGCTTTGTAGGGGGAATAGGGTTGTTCCTTTATGGGATGACAATTATGAGTACGGGACTACAGAAGGCGGCAGGCAATAAACTAAAGTCTATTATTAGTATGCTTACTAGTAATCGTTTCATGGCTGTAATAGTAGGTGCTGTTACAACTATGATTGTACAAAGCAGCAGTGCTACTAGTGTAATGGTAGTTGGTTTTGTTAATGCCGGTATGATGAACCTTACTCAAGCTGTAGGTGTTATTATGGGGGCAAATGTTGGTACAACCGTTACTGCTCAAATAATTACATTTAAAATTGATTCATATGCTTTTCTTATTGTAGGGATTTCTGTAGGAATTTGGCTTTTTTCTAATAACTATAAAATTAAACAAATAGCAGAAGCATTTATTGGCTTTGGTGTTTTATTTTTAGGGATGAAGTTTATGGGAGATGCTTTAAAACCTTTAGGTGAATTTGAGGGTTTTAGAAACTTGCTGCTTAGTTTTTCAGAACATCAATTTCTGGGTATATTAGCAGGGTTTGCAATTACTGTAGTGCTTCAAAGTAGTAGTGCGTCTACGGGGATATTATTAGCTTTAGCATCTCAAGGACTTATACCCATTTCATCTGGCTTACCTATTTTATTTGGGGTTAATATAGGTACAACCGTAACAGCTGTACTTTCAAGTATAGGAGCTAATAAAACAGCTAAAAGAGCAGCGGCAGTTCATGTAATGTTTAATCTGCTTGGAACTATAATTTTTGTTCTTTTATTACAAAAACCACTATATTGGGTCATAACAATGATAAATCCTGGAACTAGTGCCTATGCTGTTTCAAGACAAGTTGCTAATGCACATACCATATTTAATATTGCAAATACAATTATTATAATGCCTTTTGTTGGGATTTTAGTTTATTTAGCTAATAGACTTATTCCTGGAGACGAGGAAAAGGCAGAGGGTATTAAGTATATTGATGATCGTATTTTAGAGACACCAGCAATAGCATTGGCAAGTGCCATTAAAGAAACCCTACATATGGGAAACTTAGCTAAATTATCTTTGGAGAATGCTTTGGAGGGAATTGTTAACAAGGATCAAAGAAAAATTGATGAAACATTCCGTTTAGAAAAGATAGTTAATGAGATGGAAAGGAAGATTTCAGTATATTTAGTAAAGTTATCCAATACTGATATTTCTAAGGATAATAGAGAGACTGTAGACGGACTTTTTAATACAATTAATGACATAGAAAGAGTAGGAGATCATGCTGAAAACATAGCAGAACTAGCCCAAGAAATAATTGATAATCAACTAGATTTTTCAGATACAGCTATAGATGAAATAAGACAAATGTCAGGATTAGTCCTGCAGTCTTATATGGATTCTTTAAGTGCCTTACAATTAGTAGACGGAGGATTGGCTATGAAAGTAGTTAAAACTGAAGGACGTATAGACTATTTAGAGAAATCTTTAAGGGCAAGTCACATAGGACGATTAAGCTCTAGACAGTGTATCCCTAGTTCAGGTATTATATTTTTAGATATTATTAGTAATTTAGAGCGTATTGCAGATCATTCATCTAATATTGCTATGGCTGTAATGGATAAAATTAAAGTTGTAAAATAATCTAGTTCAAATAAGTATGATTATTTGCATATATTTAATAAAAAATTTACTTTTGATGATTTGGATTTTATATTCAAGACATAAAGAGTAGATTTTTTTATTTGTTACAATTTTGTAATGCATTTCAACAAATATTCCTATATACTGATAGTAGAAGCAATTATTAGACACTACATAAGATGAGGGGAAGGGCTATTATGAAAGAAAGCTTATTAAATGTTTTTTTAATAAGTATTTTAGCTATATTTGTTTTTACGGCATGTACAACAGTTGGTGCTGTAGATCTTCCAAAGGATTTAAATAAGGATGAGCTGAATATTGAAATTACTTCACCAATTATAAAAGAAGACTCTACTACTAATAATAATGAATATAAAAACAAAGATAACAAAGATAATAAAGATAATAAAGATAATAAAGATACAGAAGAGGATACAGATGTAAATATAGAAGTTGATAAAAACAATGAAACTGTAAAAAATAAGGAAGAAACAGAAATAGATGTGGAAACAAAAGATAAACCCAGCTCTAATAATGGAAAAATCAATTATTCTGGTGATGGAAGTAAAAAACTAGTTGCCCTTACTTTTGATGATGGACCTGAATCTGAACTTACACCACAAATTTTAGATATACTAGATGAGTATAATATTAAAGCAACTTTTTTTATATTAGGACAAAATGCTGCAAAACATACAGAAACTTTAAAAGATATTTACAATAGAGGTCATGAAATAGGCAATCATAGTTGGAGTCATAAGTACTTACCTAAAATATCAAAAGAATCAAAGAAAAACGAAATATTAAAAACAGAAGAGTTACTAAAAGATATATTAGGTGAATATACACCCATATTTAGACCTCCTTATGGGGCAGCTAAATCTCAGGATAAGGAACTACTAAGCTCCTTAGGATACACAATAGTTAACTGGTCAGTAGACACTAGGGATTGGGCAGGTACATCAGGCGAACAAATTATGAAATATGTAAAAGAACAATTAAAGCCTGGAGGAATTATATTGATGCATAATAGTGGTAACACTAAAGCACTAAAAACCACAGTAGATACATTACCTACAATGATAGAGTGGATTATAGATCAAGGTTATGAATTTACTACTGTTACTGAAGTCTTAAATTAAATAATATATAAACAAGAAAAATCAACTAT
>CAYLXY010000114.1:0-6187 GCA_964387405.1 uncultured Clostridiaceae bacterium | reverse complement strand
TAACTTTACTCCATCTTTTAAAATTGTTTCTTTAAAAGGATATAAATTTATTACTAATAAATCTATAGTATCTATATTTAAATTTTCTAAAGTCTTCATATGTTCAATATTATTTCTAATAGCCAAAATGCCACCATGTACAGCAGGGTGCAATGTTTTTACTCGCCCATCTAAGCACTCTGGAAAACCTGTTATTTCAGAAACATCTTTTACTTTAATTTCTGCTTCCCTTAAAAGTTTTGCAGTACCTCCTGTTGAAAGTATTTCTATATTTAAGTCTTCTAGTTTTTTTGCAAATTCTACTATTCCTTCTTTATTAGAAACACTTATTAAGGCTCTTTTTATCATTTTATCACCTCAACCTTATTACCTATAACTTTAATTCTATTTTCAATAAAAAGCTTAATAGCTAATGGTAAAATTTCATGTTCTACTTCTAGTACTTTTTTCTGCAAACTTTCCACCGTATCATTAAAATCAACATCTACAGATTTTTGCATTATTATAGGTCCATCATCTACTATTTTATTAACAAAATGTACAGTTGCTCCAGAAATTTTTACACCTTTATTAATTGCTCCTTGATGAACCTTTTCTCCATAAAAGCCTTTCCCAGAAAAACTAGGTATTAAGGATGGATGGATGTTAATAATACGATTTTCATATGTGTCGATAATTTTATTAGGGACAATAGCTAAGTATCCTGCTAAAACTATTAAATCTATATTTGATTTTTCTAAAAAATTAACTAATGCTTCTTCATATGCCAGTGCAGAATCATATTGATTCTTACTAATAACTATAGTATCTATTCCACTGTTTTTAGCCCTAGTCAATCCATAGGCACCTTCATTATTAGAAATTACTAATTTAATATGTCCGCCTACATCTTTGTTATGAATTTTATCAATTAAAGCTTGTAGATTGGTTCCACCACCAGAGATCATAGCAGCAATATTTACTTTCTTCATAAAATCACCTGTTTACTTCCCTCTACTATTTGACCAATTATTTTTGCATCTTCCCCAGCATCTTTTAATATTTCAATAGCTTTTTTTGAATCAGCTTCCTTAACAACCACAGCCATTCCAATTCCCATATTAAAAGTAGAAAACATTTCTTTCTCTGTTATATTTCCTTTTTCCTGCATTAAGTTAAAAATAGATGGTATTTCCCAACTACCCTTATGGATTTTTGCATCTACATTTTCTGGCAATATTCGTGGAATGTTTTCATAAAAACCTCCACCAGTAATATGAATAATTCCTTCTACATTTATCTCATCAATTAAAGATAAAATTGCTTTTACATATATTTTTGTCGGTGTAATTAATTCTTCACCTAGGGTTTTACCTAGTTCCTCTACATAATCAGTAGTTTTCATATTTAATACTTCAAAAAAAAGCTTTCTAACTAATGAATATCCATTACTATGAATTCCACTAGAAGGCAATCCTACAATAATATCCCCAACTTCTATATTTTTTCCTGTAATAACCTTAGACTTATCAACAATACCCACAGAAAATCCTGCCATATCATACTCATTTTCATTATATAGTCCAGGCATTTCAGCTGTTTCTCCACCTATTAAGGCACTACCTGACAATTTGCAACCTTCTGCAATTCCACCTACAATTTGTGCTATTTTTTCTCCTTCTAGTTTTCCTGTTGCTATATAATCTAAGAAAAACAAAGGCTTTCCACCTTGACATAAAATGTCATTTACACACATTGCCACGCAATCTTGTCCAATAGTGTCGTGTTTGTCCATCATAAATGCAATTTTTAATTTAGTTCCTACTCCATCAGTTCCCGCTACTAAAACTGGTTCTTTATAATCATCGGTGTTTAAGGAAAATAATCCTCCAAAGCCACCTAGATCTGCTAAAACATTAGAATTAAAAGTACTCTTCACATGTTCTTTCATTAATTTAACAGCTCTCTGTCCTTCATCAACATCTACACCAGCACTTTTATATGTTATATCCATATTTAGTCCCTCCTTTTCCGGGTACTTCCCGCTGAAACAAGCAGTGCAAAAATCTTCACCTTTTAAACCTATAGACTCTATTACTCCTTCTAGACTTAAATAACCTAAACTATCTGCACCTATAAGATCCCTTATTTCATCAACAGTATTTGTAGCACCTAATAATTCATTCCGATCTGGTGTATCTATTCCATAATAACAACTATAGGCAATAGGTGAGGAGCTTATTCTTACATGAACTTCCTTTGCTCCTGCCTTTTTTAAAGCCGTTACTATTTTTTTACTAGTAGTCCCTCTAACTATAGAATCGTCTACTAAAACTACTCTTTTACCTTTTATATTCTTCCACAAAGGAGTTAGCTTTAGCCTTAATGTTCTCTCCCTAGAAGATTTATCTGGTTGGATAAAGGTTCTACCAACATAGTTGTTTTTAAAAAGTCCTTCTACATATTGAATACCTAATTCCTCAGAGTAACCTAATGCTACAGGTATTGAAGAATCTGGTACCGCCATTACTATATCAGCTTCCGCTGGGTGCTCTTTGGCTAAAAGTATTCCTGCATTTTTTCTTGATTCATATACATTAGCACCATCTATTATACTGTCTGGTCTTGCAAAATAGACATATTCAAATATACAAGATGCTCTTTTTTCTTTTTTACTATGAAAACTCGAACTTATACCATCCTTTGTGATAATTACGATTTCTCCTGGCTTTATATCCCTAACTAAGTCAGCACCCATAGCATCTAAGGCACAACTTTCAGATGCTAGTACATAACCATCATCTAATTTACCTAAGCATAAAGGTCTTAAACCATAAGGATCTCTAACTCCAACCAACTCTTTTTCTGTCATAATCACTAAAGCATAGGCTCCTTTAATATAGTCCATTGTTTTTTTCACAGTATTTAAAATATTATCATTTTTATATTTAGCAAGTAATTTAGAAATTACTTCACTATCTACAGAACTTACAAATTCTTTTCCTTCTGCCTCTAGATCTTTTCTTAACTCTAAAGCATTGGTTATATTGCCATTATGAGCCATAGAAATACTCCATCCCTTTGTTTGAGTAACAAAGGGTTGAGCGTTTTCTACTCTACTACCTCCAGCTTTTCCATACCTTACATGACCTATACTTATATATCCAGCTAATTGCTCTAATATTTGTTCATCATCAAATACTTCCGATACAAGTCCCATATTTTTAAAATGATAATTTGTATCTCCATCATTACTTGCAATTCCAGCACTCTCTTGCCCTCTATGCTGCAAAGCATATAGTCCATAAAAGAGTATGGAAGCACTATTATTATTACCAGGGTCAAATATGCCTACTATCCCACATTCTTCCCCTAATTTATCATCTCTTACTATGTCTTTTATTTCATTAAAAGTTGAAAAGCTTCTTTCCATGTTTTCTTCATCCCCTCTACTGGCAGACCGATTGTTTCCTCCCCATTTATCTTGATCTTAAAGTTATCTTTTGTAACAGTTCCTAATACTGTATTAGGTATTCTATTTGTAAGCATAAGTTCTTTCATGGTATCTAAATTTTCAGGCTTTACACTTACAATAAATCTTGATTGACTTTCACCAAATAAAGCTATATCTTTTCTAAGTTCACTATTTAATTCAATGTCTACACCAAACTCATTTTCCATTGCAGATTCTGCCAATGCTACAGCTAAGCCACCTTCTGCCACATCATGGGCAGATTGTATAAGACCCTTTTCATTTGAAACTAGTATTAGTTTGTGCAGTCTTCTTTCAAGTGCAAAGTTAATACTAGAAATTTTTCCTTTTTCTAATCCATGAATTTCTGCAATATATTCACTTGCTCCTAGTTCTTTTTTTGTTTGACCAAGAAGGATTATTGCATCCCCTTCTTCTTTAAAATCTAAAGTAATAGCTTTATCTATATCTTCAATTAAGCCTATCATTCCAACAATAGGAGTCGGATAAATATCTCTATCTTCATTACCATTATAAAGACTGACATTTCCACTAATAACAGGAGTGTCTAATTCCCTACAAGCTTCCCCTATACCTAATGCACATTCTCTCATTTTCCAAAAACCTTCCTTAGTATCAGGAGCTCCAAAATTAAGACCATCTGTTATAGCTAATGGTTGTGCACCACTACATACAAGGTTTCTAGCTGCTTCAGTTACAGCTATTTTACTTCCTTCTCTAGGATCTAAATAGCAGTAACGACTATTGCAATCTGTTGTTAGGGCAATAGCTTTTTTTGTACCTTCTATTTGTAAAACAGATCCATCGGATCCTTCTTTAACTTTTATATATTCTGTATCTTTTTTATTAAATTGCTTATATATCCACTCTCTACTTGCTATATTTGGAGAAGCTAATAAATTTAAAAATACATCATTATAATTTTCTGGTTCAGACACATCATCTATATTTAAAACTCTTGCTTCTTCTAAGTATTTTGGCTTTTCATAATCACTGTCATATTCTGGAGCACCATCAGAGTCTAAGCTTTCAGTAGGCATTCTTCCTACAATCTTGTCTCCTTCTTTAACAGTCAGCATCCCATCATCCGTTACCTTTCCGATAACTACAGAATGAAGTCCCCACTTTTCTACAATTTTATTTATTTCTTCTTCTCTTCCTTTTTCAACTATTAAGAGCATTCTTTCTTGAGATTCTGAAAGCATAACCTCCACAGCTGTCATTCCCTCTACTTTTCTTGGTACTTTAAGCACATCTATTTCCATACCACCTTCTCCATTAGCAGCTGTCTCACTACAGGCAGAAGTAAGTCCAGCAGCACCTAAATCTTGAAGGCCAACTACAGAACCAGTTTTTAATAATTCTAAACAAGCTTCCATTACTTGTCTTCCTAATTCTGGATTCCCAACAGGGCATACACCTTCTCCATCTTTTTCTAATGTTGATGATGAAAAGCTGGCTCCACCTATTCCATCCATTCCTGTTGCAGAACCCATATACATAACAGAATTACCAACACCAGAAGCATTTGATCTATGAATTTCATCATGATTTACTAATCCTAAGCACATAGCATTTACAAGTGGATTCCCTTGGTATGTATGATTAAAATAAATCTCTCCACCTACAGTTGGTATTTTTAAAGTTCCTGCGTAATTAGCCATTCCTTTAACTGCTTCTTCTAACAAAAATTTAGTTCTATCACTTTCTTTTATATTACCAAAACGTAATGAATTTAAGAAGGCTATAGGTCTTGCACCCATAGCAAATATGTCTCTGAAAATTCCACCTACTCCAGTTGCAGCTCCCTCATAAGGATCTACTGCTGTCGGAGAGTTATGACTTTCTATTTTCATTGCAATTGCCATATTATCACCAATATCTACTATACCTGCATTTTCACCCGGACCTTGCAACACCCTTTTGCCAGAAGTAGGGAAATGTTTAAATAAAATTCTAGAATGTTTATAGCTACAATGTTCTGACCACATTGCACTATACATATTTAATTCTAAATCATTTGGTTCTCTACCTAATATTTCTACTATATCTTCATATTCTTCTTTTTTAAGCCCTAGAGCTTGACATCTATTAGCCATTTATTTTTCCTCCATTTCATTAAGCCATACTATTATAATTTTAAGTAACCTTTAATTCCGATTTCATCTAATTTATTTGCCTTTTCCTCAACACCTTTAGCTAAATCCTTTTTATAATTAATTAAAGCATTGCTTAATTCTTCATTTCCAAGTGCTATAATTTGTGTTGCTAATATACCAGCATTTGTAGCCCCATTTATCCCTACTGTTGCAACTGGAATGCCTGATGGCATTTGCACTATAGAATAAAGTGAATCTATACCATCTAAGCTTCTGCTTTTAATTGGTATTCCGATTACTGGTATATGGGTCATTGCTGCTACTACACCTGCCAAATGGGCTGCTCCTCCTGCTCCTGCAATAATAACTTTAATCCCTCTAGCTGCTGCATTTTTTGCAAAATCAAAAGCTCTTTCTGGACTGCGATGGGCAGAAACTATTGTACATTCATAAGCAAGACCTAGCTTGTCTAATATTTCTGCTGCATCTTTCATAATTGGAAGATCTGAATCACTACCCATAATAATACTAACTACTGGATTTGCCATAGTATACCTCCTTATTTATAGTTGTTCTAAGTATAATTCTACCCTATTTTATACTTATTAATATTTTT
>CAYLXY010000113.1:0-6194 GCA_964387405.1 uncultured Clostridiaceae bacterium | reverse complement strand
GTGTCTCCCATATTTCTTATTATTTCCTCCATAGGCTTATATGCAAAGGCACATTCATCAATTGTTTTTTTATTTACGGAAGTTGTATAAATTCCATCCATTGTATTCTTAAATTCATTTAAAGTAATTGCATTTTTAGCTTCAGTTCTGCTCATAATTCTTCCTGCACCATGGGGAGCAGAGTAATTCCAATCCTCATTACCCTTGCCAACACAAATAATACTACCATCACGCATATTTATAGGTATTATTAATTTTTCACCTGCTTTAGCTGAAACTGCACCTTTTCGCAGGATCATATTTTCTGTATCAACATAATTATGAATAGTTGTAAATTGTTCTACTACATCTAATTTCATGCCTTTAACTATTTCATCAAGCATGGCTTTCCTATTTAAGTCTGCATAATATTGAACAATTTTCATATCATGAATATAGTCAGCAAACAGTTGACCTTCTACATAGGCTAATGACTTTGGTATATTTTCTTTTATACTACTATCTAGTGCTTTGTAAGCTTTTTTCTGGTAAAGACTTGCAACCTGATGTCCTAAGTGCCTGCTTCCAGAATGAACTACTATATATATATTTCCTTCGCTATCTTTATTTGCTTCAATAAAATGATTACCTCCACCTAATGTTCCAATGCTCAATCTGGCCCTTTTAAGATTAACTTCTTTTTTACATCTAAGTTGGTTCAAATCAATTTTATCATTAAATTTATGCTCTTTTTTTCTTATATTAAATCCACTTGGTATTTTATTATAAATTAATTTGTCTAATTTTTGTAATTCAATATGTTTGTTTTTTATTCTTATAACTTCTAAGCCACAACCTATATCCACACCTACAAGATTTGGAACTACTTTATCATCAATTGTCATAGTTGTTCCTATGGTACAACCTGCCCCTACATGGACATCAGGCATAATTCTTATTTTACTGCCCTTTACAAATTCTTGGTCTAATAATGTTCTTACTTGATCTACAGCCCCATCTTCCACATTATCAGTATAAATAATGGCACTGTTATATTTACCTTTTACTTCAACCATCTTATCTATTCCTTTCTATTATATTTTACTTGTATTTAAAATATCCCTTTAAGTAGTGTCAAGACCTAAGGGGATATCCTTATTCAAATGATTTTAAATTCTAAATAATGATTTTATTAAATCTTTTAATTTAGTTGATATTTCTACCTATATTATTGAGTGCACCCTACATTATATATCTTAATTGCTAAGATGGCAAGAAATGCCCTTTAATATCAGCTCCAAGGGTAAACAATATAAATTTAACTTTAAAAGATTCTTAAAATAGCTTATAATAAAATATAAATAATAGGGGTGAATATATGTTAGTTTACGATATACCAGGTAGAGAAAAGATTGAAATAAAAAATATTGTTTTTGATTATAATGGAACAGTAGCTGTTGATGGCAAGTTAATAGATAGTATAAAGGAATCCTTAATTAAGCTTAAAAGTCTAGCAAATATATACATATTAACTGCCGACACTTATGGAAGTGTAAGGGCAGAATGTAGGGATTTAGGAATAGATATAAAAACCTTTCCTAAAGAAAATGCTAGCTTTTTTAAAAAGGAAATAGTAGAAGATCTTGGTTCTGAAAATACTATTTGTATTGGAAATGGTTTTAATGATATAGAGATGTTTAAAATATGTAAAATATCTATAGCTACTATTGAAGAAGAAGGTGCTAGTGGCAAACTTTTAGCCCATGCGGATATAGTAGTTAAATCTATAGATGATGCTATTAAACTTATAGTCAATAAAGATAGGATGAGGGCTACGTTGAGGAATTAGTTACTTCTCTTTATATTAATAACCATTATTTGCTTATGTCTAATTGATTTTTGTATAACTATGTAAGTTATAAAATTGATAACTCTAAGTGACTAATAACGATTAATAATAAATAAAAAGGTATTCTTCAAAGAATACCTTTTTATTTATTATTTTGCTGGTAAAAACAATACAAGTATTATAGATAAAATAATCCTCCTAAAATATCCATTTTAGTTAACATCTGTCTATAATTTTAGTTTGTCTTTATAACCCCCTTTGTATTTATTTTATCCTAATACTTATAATTCTCATATAAATTTTCAGGGGTCTATATCACATATGTTTGACTCCTTTAGACTGGTGTTCATATGAAAAAGGCAAGACACTTGTTAAATCCTCTTAAATTGTTATGTAGCTTTTTAATTTTAATTGCTCCATTAATTGTTACAGAATCTGTTAGTATATATTTTTGGGGAGAGCCTGAAATTCCCGAAGAATTACAAAGCTATCAAACTAGCTAATCTGCAATATACTTCTCAAACAAAAAACGTCTATTTTTATACGTTTTTTTTGTTTGCTTCATAATAATCTATCTAGATTGGGTTTGTAAAGAAATCATAAGTAGTATTGCTAAAATGATTATAATAGATGAAAATATTATTCTATACCCTATATCTTTTTGAGTATTTGTTCTTTTCTTTAGTTCATAAATAAAAAGATATAAAACACCTACTACCATTAAAATTATAGATACAATAGTTGATACTGTCGTAGAACTCATTATTAAAACCACCCCCATTTAAATTATAAAGGCTCAACATCGAAAATAAGTACCCAGGTTACAGCAACATAGACACCATTACCTTTATTATTCTTATTTACACGTGAACTTAATAAACCCCAATAGCCTGCAGCAATAGTACCAATTCCAGCTATAGGAGGAAAAACGCCTCCAATTCCAATTGCCAAAGTAGCCCCTGCTGCTGCCGCAGATAAGTCATTTGCATATGCTTTTGCCTGAGAGTCGTCAAAATAACGATCATATCCCCACCAATGATATGTCCATTCTGAATAAGATGCAAATGGTGAAATAGTATTATTAATAATACTTAAATCTTTGTTTATAGTAATATATTCATTTTCTACAGTTGCATTCAAAATATCGAAGTGCTTTTGTAACTCATATAAGTTATATTGTTCATAAATATTTTGTGGTACATCTTTAAATTGAATTTTACCATCCTCTGTTACTTCTACATAAGGCTCAACTGTATTAATAAGATTTTTTTGTTCAATTGAAGCTACATAAGAACTGTTATAGACTCTATCCATTTGATTCTTGCTAGCATTTTCTCCAACATATGCAAAACTAGATGAAGACAAAGACACAAATGTAAATATTAAAACTAAAAACCCAGATATTACTTTTCTCATAGAAACATTCCCCTTTTTTATAATCTTTTTATTAAACTGGTAAAATGCATTTTACTAATTTAATACTATCATTATTTAATCTTACAATTCAACCAATTTGCCTATACAGCATAGTTATCGGCCTGAACAACATAAAAAAGATATAAAAAAACTATCAGGCTAGTTAAAACAGTAACCTGATAGCAACATAATTTACACCCTTAATTTCTTCGTTTTTTATTATAATTTCACCCTGTCCCACTGAAATGATTTGCTTTAAGTTATAAAGACCATACCCCCTACCCTTTTTTTCCTTAGTTGAATAACCTTTATTAAGCATATTATTTAAAACTTCTTGCGGTAGATAGGGATGTTTATTACCTACTAGAATAGCATCCCTATTTTCTTCTTTATATATTTTCATAAAAATTTCATTATCATTTACTTCTGTTTCAATTGCATTATCTAATAAAATTGCTAGTGCCTCTACAATTTATACTTCTTTTAAACTAGTATTCAAACTATATTCTTTAATATCTATTTCAAAAGGTATATTCTTTTGTTCAGCTAACTTTTTTTTACTAAACAGTATACTAGCTATTAAGTTGCTTTGTAGTTTAATTAAATCCCCTAGATTATTTTTGATTTTTAGTTCTTTCACATAATTGCTTATGTGTCAATTATCAACTAGCTTAGAGTTTAATATAATTGTATTTAGTGCCTGCAGGTGGTTGTCAAAATCATGCTGTCTACTCCTAATTTCGTCTATCAATTCTTCTACAATTGGGTTATAGGTTCTATAGATTAAAAGCTCTTTTGCTGTAAATTCATTAACCAATCCATTTTTTATTATTACTAAATTAATAAACAGCATCTTCTACAATTAATATTTTTCTCACAATATCGCCCCTTGTACAAAAAATATAGAATATAACAAACTACGTTATTGTAGATTTATACATATCTTTGATATATCATTTGTTTTTTTACATAATCCTTTGGTAAACCTATCCAATACTAGATTTCTAGCTACTATGGCTTATGCTGACTTCTTGTCATTCATTGATAACAACGCCTTGGGGGACTTTCACCTTAGACATATGACATACCCGTCAAACCATAAAAACTACCAAGCTATTTAAAATAATAACTTGGTAGTAATATAATTTTTATATTGAATTTATTAAACTTTTTATACCTTTTAAACTAACTGCCTAAGTGCTGTCTTAAGATCTTCTTCTGGTGTGCTTATATGTTGTATATCAAATGTATCTACTAAGTACTGTAATACATTAGGTGATAAAAATGCTGGCAATGTTGGTCCTAAGACTATACCCTTTACTCCCAAGGATAGTAGGGCTAATAAATCTGCTAAAGCCTTTTGCTCATACCATGAAAGTATTATTGTAAGTGGAAGACCATTTACATCTGTTTCAAAAGCATCTGCCAATGCAGAAGCAATTTTAATTGCTGAATATGAGTCATTGCACTGACCTACATCTAATAATCTTGGCAAGCCTGCCACTGTTCCAAAATCTAATTTATTAAATCTATATTTACCACAAGCTAAAGTGAGTATTACGCAGTCATCTGGAACCATTTTAGCAAACTCAGTATAATAATTTCTTCCTGATCTCGCTCCGTCACATCCTCCTATTAAAAAGAAGTGTTTTATCTTTCCATCCTTAACAGCGCCTACTATCTCCCCTGCATGGGACAGGGTTGCATGGTGTCCAAACCCAACTGTAATTGTATGTGGTTCTTCGTCTTCCTTAAAGCCTCCTAATTCTAAGGCCTTATTTATAACCTCTGTAAAATCCTTTGTTCCATCTTCCTTAAAGGCAACATGTTGAATTCCTTCCCAACCTACCACATTTGTTGAGAAGATTCTATCTTTATAACTTTCTCTTGGCCTCATTAAACAGTTTGTAGTCATTAAAACAGCCCCTGGAAGATCATCAAATTCCGATTGTTGGTTTTGCCAAGCACCACCATAATTACCTACTAAATGCTTATATTTTTTTAGCTTAGGATATCCATGAGCTGGAAGCATTTCTCCATGAGTATATATATTTATACCTTTACCTTCGGTTTGTTCAAGCAACATTTCTAAATCTTTAAAATCATGTCCTGAAACTACAATAAATGGTCCTTTCTTTATTTTAACATTTACTTTGTGTGGAGCAGGATTTTCATAAATGCTTGTGTTAGCATCATCAAGAACTCTCATCACTACTTCACTTATTGTTCCAGTTCTCATAGTCATACCTATTAGCTCTTCCACTGTTAAATTATCATTTGTTGTTGCCTCTAATCCTATAAAATAGAAATCATCTACTTCATCACTAGTATAGTCTAAAACCCTGGCTTGATGGCCATAGGCTGCAACTCCCTTTAAACCGTATGTTATTGTCCATCTTAAAGATCGAATATCTGGATCCATAGTATCGTCATACATAATTCCAGCCTTTTTAGCATCCTTTAACATTTGCTCCCTTGTATCAGATAAATTATATCTAGCACATTCTGTATATTCACCTTTAGGTGCTTTACTTCTTAGATTTTGTTTGATCTCTTGTGACTCTTTTAATAATTTAATATGATCGTCAACATCAAAGTTTACATTTGTTAAAGTAGTAAATAAGGCATTTTCAACAAATCCTACTATATCCTTATCAATTTTTTCCTCGTTTTCGATAAGGGCCTTTGCATAAGACGATATTCCCTTTATTTGGTAAATTAATAAATCTTGCAGACCAGCTATTTCTGGAGTTTTACCACACACCCCAAGCTTTGTACATCCCTTTCCACCTACTGTTTGTTCGCATTGATAACAAAACATTGCATTCTCCAATTAACTTCCTCCTTATATTTGCAATTACTTTAGACAAGTATATTATTCCACTTTGGAAAGTATAAAATACATATATACAAGAAAAAGACGAGGTAAGCCCCGTCTTTTATAATTTTT
>CAYLXY010000112.1:0-6199 GCA_964387405.1 uncultured Clostridiaceae bacterium | reverse complement strand
GGGAATTAATAGTGCTATAGTAGGTAGAATATTCAATACACTATAGTTTCTTTATTTACAAGAATAATATAATTATGATATACTGTTAAAATATATAATCTATTAGACAAATACGAACAAAATATTTGGACTTTAAATAGGGTGTTTATTTCAAAATACTAATTTAAGGTATATCGGATATGTGTAGAGTATTTAAAGTATGTGACATATAAGGTCATACTTGTAGTCTTGAGTTATAATGAAAATTTTAGGAGGGTATTATTAATGGCTGAAAAAACATTGAATCCGTTAGAAATCGCTCAGCAACGGATAAAAGAAGTATGCGACAGACTAGGTACAGGTCAAGAAGTGTTTGAAATGCTTAAAAATCCAATGAGAACACTTGAAGTTACAATTCCAGTAAAAATGGATGATGGAAACTTGAAAACTTTTTTAGGATATAGAGCACAACATAATAATGCTATTGGTCCTTTCAAAGGTGGAATTAGAATTCACCCAGGAGTAAATTTAGATGAAGTTAAAGCACTTTCTACATGGATGACTTTTAAATGTGGAGTTGTTGGAGTACCTTATGGTGGAGGTAAAGGTGGAATAATTGCAGACCCTTTTCAACTATCAGAAGGCGAACTAGAGAGATTATCTAGAGGATATGCAAGGGCTATCGCTCCTGTTGTTGGAGAGAAAGTAGATATTCCCGCACCGGATGTTGGATCAAATGGACAAGTTATGGCATGGATGATAGATGAACATCAAAAAACAACTGGGGAATTCGCGCCAGGTACATATACAGGTAAGCCAGTAGGATTTTATGGTTCTTTAGCAAGAACAGAAGCTACAGGGTATGGTATTGCTCTAATGGCTAGAGAAGCTGCTAAAAAGATAAATCTTGATATCAAAAATGCTAAAGTAGCTTTACAAGGTTTTGGAAACGTAGGTTCTTTTACAGGTAAATATATTGTAGAGTTAGGTGGAACATTAGTAGCAGTTGCAGATCATACAGCAGGTATTTACAATAGTAAAGGTTTTAATATTGATGAACTAACTGACTATGTAAAAGAGCATAGATGTATTAAAGGATTTCCGGGAGCTGAAAGTGAATTTCCTAAAGAAGATATAATTACTTTTGATGTGGATATTTTACTGCCGTGTGCTTTGGAAAATGCAATAACATCTGCAAATGCTGGTGGTATCAAAGCTAAGATTGTTTGTGAAGGTGCTAATGGTCCTAGTACTCCAGAGGCAGATGAAATATTAAATGACAAAGGAATTTTAGTTGTTCCAGATCTTCTTGCTAATTCTGGTGGAGTAACAGTTTCATATTTTGAATGGGTACAGAATTTACAAAGATATTCTTGGACCTTTGATGAAGTACAAGAAAAACAAGAAGCAATGATGATAAAAGCTTTTAACGAAATTTGGGAGCTTAGAGAAGAGCATAATACAACTATGAGAACATCAGCTTATATGATTTCTATTAAAAAGGTTGCAGAGGCCATGGAACTTAGAGGATGGCATTAATATTAAATATTAAATATTAAAAATTAAATAGTAAAATCACAAAAGCCGAGTTAATTTTAACTCGGCTTTTGTATTAGTATGTTCTACGGATTATTCCCATAGGTGTTTGTTCCTTACCTTGGCCTAAGGGATTATCCTTAAGTATTTGAGTAATCTCATTGAAATCAATATCATCATGTGAACCACCTAATATGTTTCCACCTAAATCATTAATATCTGAAATAACCACCTTAATACCACTAAGAGCATTACTAATTTCTTTAGCAACTTTATTAGGGTCTGAAGGTCCTAAGACTACATAAGAGTTATAAGGCGGTATTGTACCAGCTGTAGGTCCGTCAATTGCCCTAGCTTTTGAGCCAGCAATTCGATAAAAATCACCTTTACGGCCAAGTACTTTCTTTGTAAATCCACCAACTACAGCAGCAAAGAGAATTCTAAAAGTTCCACATTCCCTAAGAGCCATTTCCATAGTCTCTGGCATACCAAGTCCAATACCTGCAGGAGTTTTTGTTACGTATTTAGCTAGAAAAGTAGCTAAAGGTCTAGGATTTATTTCATTTAAGGGAATAGCTCTTCCTTGAGTGATACCTACTATTTTTTCAGTTACCAAAGCTATGTCTCCTTCACATACTTTATCCTTAAAATATTGTAAAGCCACATCAATAATATTATCTTCTCTTTTAATTAAATGAGTTTTAATTGGTATTCGTACAAACTTTTTATCTTGGATATTAATCTCAAGTTCTTTTCCTATATTTGCCATCATTTGTTCTGGTTGTTCCATATAGAGCCTCCTATTACAATATTAATATATTATAGATTATAACCTTAAATTGCTATATGTATTAATCCATCTCTAGTTAATAATAACCTAAATTTATTTATTTGTGAAGTATTAACAACTTAATGTATAAATCATATGCAAATATGGTTAAAATTAATTTAATAGTTGTTACTAATATTGTTAGCTTTGTGATATTATATAAAAGGAGATATTAATATATAGGGTATATCTTTAGAGATTCGTCCAATTAATGATATCATATAAATAAAAGTAACCCATACTTCAGTGAGGAGGCATTTTAGTGTTTACTTATAAAAAGTATAACAAATATTTAATTGCTGTAGTTATAATTATAAGTTTAAGTGCTAATTTATTTTTTGCTATTCAGTTAAAAATTTTGAAGAAAAAATTAGTCAGCTCAAATACAGTAACATCTATAAAAGTAGAGAGTGCTATTAGAGATACTATGTATTCAATAAAAGAGTTAAATAAAACTACTACTGAGGAAACAATAAACGATTTGCGACTTTCATCCGAACAATTAGTTTTAATTTTTAACAATTGGATTGACTTAAATCAGTTGGAAGAGAAGCCAAATGAATCCTTGATGAATGGTCTAAGTGCATTAGAAACTTTAAGAAATACTGTGGTCTATCATTTAGGAAATCAATATAGTAATAATGGGGAATTAACAGATTACGATATAGTGTTTTTAGATAAGGTTTATGGAAAACTAGATAGATTATTAATTATATATAACAATATAGAAAAACGTTTAGATAAAATTAAAAATACAGATGATAAAGATGATGGAGGCTTAAGTCAATGGGTAGCCAATGTAGAAGAAATATGTAGACTTTATCGACATAGTAGAATACCAAATGAACACCCTGAGTATATAGAATTAGATCCTATATTAATAAAAGCTGAAGAGACATTTCCTGTACTTAAAAACTTTAAAGGATCTAGGGATATAAAAGAATCTGTTCAAATTCAAGATGGTGTCCATTATTATGAAATAGGTTATTATTATGAAGATGAGTTAAGTTATTTAGTATGGATGGATGCTATTGATGGTTCTATTAGACTTTTTGAAGATTATACAGAAGTTTATAATGAAAAGCTTACTTCTAAATTTAAGGCTTTGAATATTGCCAAAAGCTATGTAAACAAATTAGAATCATATGAAGAATTAAAAGAAACTATGTCTATAATTACTGATGAAAAATCTAACAACACTATTTATGCATTTAAATTTATTCCTATTATAGAAGATATTGCTATTATCAGTGATAGTATTAATATAAATATAACTTCTAAAGAAGGTAGACTTATAAAATATTCTAGTAACTTTAGTAATACTATGGTAGCTAAAGTAAAACCATTGGTAAGCTTAGAGGAGATAGAGGAAGAAAATGAAGAACAGCTTATTAATATGGAATATGATGGATTATCTATAGTTAGATCATTTTATACACATTACAGACCAGTGCTTGCTTATAATTATAAATCTATAGAAAAAGAGAATATAACAAAGTTATATTTTGATGTAGTTTCAGGACATCAAGTGCAAGAGTCTTATTCAGTGTATGCACCTATTGTTTACATTACATCTGAAGACTACTATTAAGTGTTTTATCTTTAATTTAAGATAATTAATATTAAAATCCCTAGATATTAGTGGCTTTCTAGGGATTTGTTTTGGCCATTAATAAATACATGGAGGGTTGTAGTAATATTGAAAATTTCAAATAAAGACAATAAAATAATAATAAAAGATTTAAAAGACTTTGAACCTAAGCATACTTTTGAATGTGGACAATGCTTCAGATGGGATTTAGAGAGTGATGGTAGTTACACAGGGGTCGCCTATGGAAAAATATTAAATGTATGTAAAGAAGACAATACTGTTATTTTTAATAATACAAATATAGAAGATTTCAATAATATATGGATTAGATACTTTGATTTTAATAATGATTATTCTAAGATTAAATATCATTTAAGCAAAGATGATAAAATTATGAAGGATGCAGTAGATTTTGGATATGGGATTAGAATACTTCAGCAAGAAGCTTGGGAAACCTTAGTTTCCTTTATTATTTCTGCAAACAATGGTATACCACGTATAAAGAAATCTGTAGAATCATTAAGTGAAAACTTTGGTAAATATTTAGGACACTATAAAAACAAGGATTATTATAGTTTTCCGAGTCCTCAAGTTGTAAGCCAATTAACTGATGATCAAATAAAATCTTGTGGAGTAGGTTACAGGTCTAAATATATTTTAAGCACTGCTAAAAAAGTAATAAATGAAAATATTTCTTTAAATAAATTAAAAGAACTAAGCAGTGAAGAGTGTTATAACACTATGATAAAATTCAGTGGAGTAGGTCCTAAAGTAGCTAATTGCGTTTTAGTTTTTGCTATGGGTAAATTAGAATCCTATCCTGTAGATGTATGGGTAAAAAGAGTTATGGAATACTTTTATTTTCAAGAAGATACACCTAATAAAAAAATTGAAGAATTTGCTAAAAACAAATTTGGTAAATACGCTGGCTATGGACAGCAATACTTATTTTATTATGCTAGGGAACTTGGAATAGGAAAATAGACAAAGTGAACTAGATTTAACAAAAGGGGATGAGATTTAATGTTGGGAACTATTGTAAATACTATAGCAATTATAATAGGGGGAACTATAGGGGTATTTTTAAGAAAAGGAATTCCACAAGGATACAAAGTAACAATAATGCAAGGAATAGGTCTAAGTGTATCTATTATAGGCTTAACAGGGGCATTAGAAACAGAAAACGTATTACTTATGATTATTAGTGTGGTTATAGGTACAATAATAGGAGAGCTAGCAAGAATAGAAGATAGATTGGAAAACTTGGGAAAATGGCTTGAAAATAAAGTTGGAAGTAAAGAAGATGGAATTGTTAAAGGATTTGTTACAGCAAGTTTAATTTACTGTGTTGGTGCAATGGCAATTATGGGTGCATTAGAAAGTGGCTTAACAGGTAAACATGAAATATTATTTGCAAAATCCCTTATTGATGGTATAACATCAATCATATTTGGATCTACCTTGGGCATAGGAGTTGCTTTTTCAAGTATAGCGGTTTTTATCTATCAAGGTTTAATTACAATTACAGCAGGATTTATGAAACCTTTTTTGGCGGAAAATGTAATAAAAGAAATGTCAGCTATAGGTGGAATTTTAATTATAGGAATTTCATCTAATATAATGGAAATTAAAAAGATAAAAGTAGGAAATATGCTACCAGCCATATTTATACCAATAGTTTATTATATCTTGCAAGCTTATATACTTAAGCTATTTTAATAATTAAGAAAATAGAAAGATAAGATTTTTTGCTATGGCTAGAATGACAGTATTTTTGATATCTTCACAATGATAATATTTTTGATTTTATAAGCTTGAATACAATAAAAACTATGGAGATATTGTCATGGACATAGAAAGTAAGAGCCTTTAAAAGTAATATGAGACTTATTTATTGTTTTTAATATGATATCCAACGGAATATAGAGTTAGAAAGAGATAAGTGGATCTATTTAAACATAAGTTAGCAAAATGACCAAAATTAAGATTTGCTAGCAAGTGAATTTTTAGGTAACATAGACTTGTGATTAGCACTCAACAACGGTGAGTGCTAATAATAAACAAAAAGTGAAATAATTGCAAAGTAATAAGATTTAATATTTATTATTTGTTTGAAAGTAAGGCTTTGCTAGAAGATATTGTGGAAATAATGTTTTGTTTTAGTTAAAAATGAACATAATCTACTATATATTATAAAATATTATGAAAAATTTTTTAAGGAGGTTTGTTTTATGAATATTAAACCATTAGGAGACAGAGTTGTT
>CAYLXY010000111.1:0-6248 GCA_964387405.1 uncultured Clostridiaceae bacterium | reverse complement strand
CACGTCAACAGAAGGTTTTTCTACTTTATCTGTTATTAAATACTTATCTTGTTTGTCTTATTAGTATAATAAAAAACTATAGTATATAGTCTTTAAAAGGTTAATTATTAAATAAAATAATTGAGGTGATAAATTGAATATAGGCGAGAATATTAAACGTTTACGAATATTAAACGAATTAACACAAGAAGAACTTGCTCAACGATGCGATTTAACTAAGGGATTTATATCGAAAATTGAACGGAATATTACATCACCTTCTATTTCTACTCTAATGGACCTTTTAGATGCCTTAGGGACTGATATACAAAAATTTTTCAATGAAAATATTCAAGATAAAATTGTATTTACAAAAGAAGATATATATGAATCTATCAATGAAGAATTACTTCATAAAGTATCTTGGCTTATACCTAATGCTCAAAAAAATGAAATGGAACCTATTTTATTAGAATTGTCCCCTAAGGGTATTAGTAATATGGAAGAACCTCACAAAGGTGAGGAGTTTGGATATGTTTTAAAAGGAAGTATTACTTTATATTTAGGTAGTAAAAAGATTAAAGTAAAAAAAGGTGAGAGTTTTTATTTCAAATCAAATCAATTACATTATATTGAAAATCAAACTAATAAACCTGCAACTGTACTTTGGGTTGCAAGCCCACCTTCTTTTTAAGAGTACTATGACAAACTTTTCAAAAACAAAGTAGCGCAAATGCGCTACTTTAATTACCCATCATTCTATTAAACATTTTACCTAATATATTTATCATAGAAGCCTTTTCTGCATCCTCTTTTAACACAATATCTACCCTTCCAACCTGTTCACCGTCTAAAGTAGCTATGATTTCACCTATTTTATCACCCTTTGCAATTGGCGTATTAATAAACTCTGGAAGTATTATTTCTTTTTCAACATTAGCTTCTTCACCTTTTTTAACCAATACATTTAAGTCGTTTTTAGGAAATACATCTAGTTGATTTTTTTTGCCTTTATTTAATTTAATACTTCCTATAATATTATCCTTTTTAGCAACTTCAACTGTATTATAGTTTGCAAAACCATAATCTAATAATTTACTTGCTTCATTAAAACGAACTGAAGAACTTGGTGCACCCATTACTACTGATATAAAGCTACTATCTCCCCTAGTTGCAGATGCAGAAATACAGTGTAAAGATTGACTTGTATATCCAGTTTTTATACCATTAATTCCTTTATAGGTATTTAGGAGTTTATTTGTATTTACCAATGATTGTGCTTCTTGTCTTTTACCAACTATTACAGTATCCATCCATGTTATGAGCCATCTATGAATCTCTTTATGTTTTAATAATTCTCTAGACATTAAAGCTACATCATAGGCAGTTGTAATATGACCTTCTGTATCTAAACCATTTGTATTTATAAATTTTGTGTTTTTCATGCCTAATTCTTTAGCACGATCATTCATTTGTCGAACAAATAACTCTTCTGTTCCTGCTATATATTCGCTTAATACTACAGAAGCATCATTTGCTGACCGTATAGCTACACCTTTCATCAGCTCCTCTATTGTTTTTGTCTCACCAGCTTCTAAATAAAGTTGTGTTCCTCCCATTTTTGATGCTCTCTCACTAACAACTGCTTGATCATCAAGACTAATCTTATTACTTTCAAGAGCTTCCATTACTAAAAGCATTGTCATAATTTTTGTTATACTAGCTGGTGGTAGTTGTTCATGTATATTTTTTTCATATAAAATTGTTCCTGTACCAACATCTATTAATAATGCAGATTTAGCATTTATATCAAAAGGTGTTGTCTCTGCATAAGTATTTGATATAGATAAAGATAAAGAAACAATTATCAATGTACTCATAAATATTTTTAAATTTTTATTCATTAAGTATCCTCCCTATTTCATATTTAATATTAGGTTCTCCAGCTAAGTATTTTGTTATACAATAAGAAAAGGTAAATAAAGAAGGAATAAAAAGGTGTTTTTTATAACCTTTTTATTCCTTCTTTATTTACAATACCAAAAATTAATGGTAATTTTGCTTTGGCTTTTTTTTCAATTAAATAGGCAGACTTCAATATTTTAATTGAATTTTCTATTTTTTTATCATCATTATAATGAATATAGGCTAGAACATCTCCCATTTGAATATAATCTCCAACTTTTTTATTTAATATAATTCCAACTGAAAGATCTATAATACTATCTTTTGTATCTCTACCTGCACCTAATGCCAATGCACTTAATCCAACTTTTTCAGCATCTATTTTATTAATATAACCAGCTTTTCCAGATTTTAATTCATATATACTTTTAGCTTTTGGAAGTAGGTCTGTGTTTTCTATATATTCTATATCTCCACCTTGTTCCCTAACAAAGCTTTTAAATACTTCTAATGCTTTACCTGTAGAAATAACATTTTTTATTTTTTCTTTTCCTTCTTCTAAAGTTTTTGTATTTTCAGCTAATAAAAGCATATATGATCCTAAAGTAATGCATAGTTCTCTAAAATCTACTGGTCCTTTACCTTTTAAAGTTTCTATAGCTTCTTTGATCTCTAAACTATTACCTATTGCATTTCCTAGAGGTTCATCCATATTTGTTATTAATGCAATAGTATTGCGGCCCATATTATTTCCTATATTAACCATCTCTTGGGCTAAATCAAAGGCATCATCTATATCTTTCATAAATGCACCACTACCAGTTTTTACATCTAGTACTATTGAATCTGCTCCAGATGCAAGTTTTTTAGACATTATACTGCTTGCTATTAAAGAAATATTATCTACTGTAGCAGTTACATCCCTTAGGGCATATATACTTTTATCAGCAGGGGCTAAGTTTCCACTTTGACCTGCAATTGCAATTTTAAATTTATTGACATTGTTTATAAATTTGTCTTTACTAATATTAGTATTCAAGCCTGGAATAGACTCTAATTTATCTAATGTGCCACCAGTGTGACCTAAACCTCTACCTGACATTTTAGCTACAGACACACCACATGCAGCTACTATAGGTGCCAAGGCTATAGTGGTCTTATCTCCTACTCCACCAGTGCTATGCTTGTCTACTTTAATTCCATCTATAGCTGTTAGATCTATTATATCTCCTGAATTCATCATAGCTTCAGTTAAATCAGCAGTTTCTTTTTCATTCATTTTTTGAAAATATATGGCCATTAATAAAGCTGCAACTTGATAATCTGGAATTATTTCATCAGTATATCCTTTAATAAAATAATTTATTTCTTCCTTAGATAAAACTCCACCATTACGTTTTTTCAATATTAAATCATACATTCTCATTATAGAGACACCTCTTTAATAACTTCCTTAACTAAATTGATAAACTTTGGTCTAGCCTTGTTTGCAACCTCCATTACTTCTTCATGGCTTATAGTTTTAGTTCCGTCAAAAATAGCCATGTCAGTTACACAAGATATTCCTGTAACTTTCATTCCACTGTGTTTTGCAACTATAACTTCAGGAACTGTAGACATACCTATTGTATCGGCACCTAATAGCTTAAACATTTTTGATTCAGCTTTTGATGAATAAGTAGGTCCACTTATAGACACATATACTCCTTCAAAAGTTTCTACATCAATATTCTTTCCAGCCTTATGGACTAGTTCAACTAAATCCTTATCATATGCATCGGACATATCTGGAAATCTTGGTCCTAGATCTACATAGTTTGGCCCAATCAAAGGATTTCTTCCTGTCATGTTAATATGATCATTAATAACCATAAGTGCACCTGGATATAGCTTTGAATTAAGACCTCCACAAGCATTAGTTACCAACAATAACTCTACTCCTATAGCTTTCATTACTCTCACTGGAAAAGTTACTTCTTCCATAGAATATCCTTCATAATAATGAAATCTTCCTTTCATTGCAATAACCTGCTTATCCATTAGCCTTCCAATTACTAATTGTCCAGCATGTCCTTCCACAGTAGAAACCGGAAAGTTTGGAATATCTTTGTAATCAATAATAATAGGGTTTTCTATTTGATTGGCTAATGTTCCTAGGCCTGAACCTAAAATCAATCCTATTTTGGGTTTTTCATCTATAAAATCTAATAAATATTCTTCTGTTTCCTTAAGTTTTTCTAATAAATTTTCCAAAATTACTACCCCCTAAATGTTTTCTAATATTCCTTTAATATATCTTGTGAATTTTTCTGTAACTTTTTCTGCGGTTTTAATAACCTCACTATGATCCAAGGCTTTATCTAAAATACCCGCTGCCATATTTGTTATACAAGACACTCCTAAAACCTCTGCTCCACCATGGACTGCGGTTATTACTTCTGGAACCGTAGACATACCTACAGCATGGCCACCTAAAGTGTCTATCATTTTTACTTCAGCAGGTGTTTCATAGCTAGGTCCAGTCATAAATGTATAGACCCCTTCTTTAATATCTATATTTTTTTCTTTAGCAACTTTTTTGGCTAATTTTATTAAGTTTTGACTATAGGCATTAGACATATCTGGAAACCTTAGTCCTAAACTATTATCATTTGGCCCTATTAGAGGATTATCAAAAGCAAAGTTAATATGATCTTTTATTATCATTAAATCACCAGGAATAAAGCTTTTATTCACTCCACCTGCAGCATTAGTAACAATTATTTGCCTTACACCTAAGGCAATCATTACTCTTACTGGAAATGTAACTCTGTCCATTGTATAACCTTCATAATAATGGAATCTTCCTTTCAAAGCAATAACTTGTTTTCCTTCTAGCTTACCTATAACTAGTTGACCAGCATGTCCTTCTACAGTAGAAATAGGAAAATTAGGTATATGATCATAAGAAATAATTTTGGGATTTTGAATTTCGTCTGCTAAAACTCCTAAACCGGATCCAAGAATTAAACCTATTGTTGGATTAAAATCTATCTTATTTTCCAAATAATTTTTTGCCTGTAAAATCTTTCTAGAATATTCCTTCATAAATTAACACTCCTATTAGAAATTATTTAACAATTAAATCTTTAAAACTCTCCCCTTTACCTGTTGATGGTATGTCAAAAATGTCTGAAATTGTAGCAGCTATATCGGCAAAGGATTTTCTTGTTCCAATATTAATATTTTCTTTGATCTTATTTCCATAAATTACAATAGGTATATACTCTCTTGTATGGTCTGTACCCTTATAAGTTGGATCATTTCCATGATCTGCAGTAAATATTATAATGTCATCTTCTTTCATAGCATTTAATATTTCTGGAACACGCTTATCAAAGTTTTCCAAAGCTTCTTTGTATCCTTTTGGATTCCTCCTATGACCATAAAGCGAATCAAAATCAGTTAAATTTGTAAAAATAATACCTTTATTTTCTTTGTTTATATATTCAATTGTTTTATCAATTCCATCCATATTATTCTCTGTATGAACAGATTCTGTAATTCCCTGTCCATTAAAAACATCATAAATTTTACCTATGCCAATTACATCTAAGTCCTCTTTTTTTGCAATATCTAAAAGAGTTTCCTCTGGAGGATTCAATGAGTAATCCCTTCTATTAGAGGTTCTTATATAATTTCCAGGTTTTCCTATAAAGGGTCTTGCTATAATTCTAGCAACTGCATTATCTCCCATCATAATTTCTCTAGCTATTTTACAAATTGAATACAATTCTGCAAGAGGAATTACATCTTCATGGGCTGCAATTTGCAAAACGCTGTCAGCTGAAGTATAAACAATAGGATGTCCTGTTCTCATATGCTCTTCTCCTAATTCTTCTATTATTACAGTTCCAGAAGCTGGTTTATTCCCTATAATTTTTCTAGCAATTTTACTTTCTAATTCATCTGTTATATCTTTTGGAAATCCCTTAGGAAAAGTTTTAAAAGCCTCTGTTAAATGTAAGCCTGTAAGTTCCCAATGACCTATAGTAGTGTCTTTCCCATTAGAAACTTCATCTGCCTTACCGAAAGCACCTAGAGGATTTTCTATAGCCTCTACTCCTTCTATTCCATCTATATTTCCTAAGCCTATATTTTGTAAGTTGGGTAAATGAATACCACCTTGACTCTTTGCAATATTGCCTAATGTATTTGCACCAAGATCACCAAATTCTTCTGCATCAGGTAAAGCTCCAATGCCTACACTGTCTAATATAAATAAAACCACCCTATTAACCATTTCATATCTCCTCCTATTTTATTATATGTATAGCTCGTTGCAGAACCCTACAACTCGCATATTTACTGACTTTTAATCTATT
>CAYLXY010000110.1:0-6279 GCA_964387405.1 uncultured Clostridiaceae bacterium | reverse complement strand
TATACTATGAAAAATCTAGTTGTTTTAAAGGAACTTATCATAATATGAAGAATACTACATTTATATGAGATTAGACTGAAATTTTAAATGACATTTTTATTATTAAAAACTATTTAATTAGGGGAGAGGATAAGAATGGCAAGGGGTGCACGACAAAAAAGTGCAACAGGAATATATCATATTATGGTTAGAGGAATAGATAAAAGAGATATTTTCATAGGTGAAATGGACTATAAAAAATTTCTACAATATATAGAAAAAGCAAAGAAAAAGGTTGATTTCAGAGTATATGCTTATTGTTTGATGAATAATCATGCTCACCTTCTACTTAAAACAGAGGGAGAAGAAATAGGAAATATAGTGAGAAGAATAACTGTTGGTTATGTTCAGTATCATAATTCGAAAAATGCTAGGACGGGTCATCTTTTTCAAAATAGGTTTAGAAGCGAGGTCGTAGAGGATGATTCATATTTTATTACGGTTTTAAGATACATACATCAAAATCCCTTAAAAGCAGGTATTGTAAAAGACATAGGTGCCTATAGATGGAGCAGCTACAATGAATATTTAAAAGGGTCTAATTTACTTGATATACAATTTCCCTTAAGTCTTTTTAAAGATATTAATGATTTTGAAAAGTATATGAAAGAGGAAAATAAAAATGAATGTCTAGAGTATAAAGCTATTAATAAATATACAGATGATAGTTTAAAAAATTACTTGCTTCTTATCCAGAGATTAAAAAGTTAGATACATTAGATATACAGTTTAGAAACAAAATATTAAAGGATATAAAAGAAAACACGGGGGCAAGTAATAGGCAATTATCGAGAGTTCTAAATATAGGACGAAGTGTGCTTGATAGAATTAAGTAGTGGAATGTGGTAATGATTATCCTAAGTGGTGTTAGAGGGATGTTCTTGTAGAATAGGAAGTTGTATTTTATCTATGTGGCAAACGAAACGTCCCTGTGGCTCGCGTCCCCGTGGCTCACGTGGCTCAAGAGATTTGTTCTCAAGAATTTCAAGGAGGAAAAACAATGGAGAATAAATATATATTAGCTTTAGACCAGGGTACAACCACTTCTAGGGCCATATTATTTGACTATGATGGACAAATTGTTGGAGTATCTCAAAAAGAATTTACTCAAATTTATCCAAAGGCTGGTTGGGTAGAACATGATCCTATGGAAATCTGGGGAACTCAAAGTGGAGTTGCTAGAGAGGTACTTGAAAAAACAGGAGTCAGTCCACAAGAAGTGGCAGCTATTGGTATTACAAATCAAAGAGAAACTACAGTAGTATGGGAAAAATCTACAGGCAAGCCAGTTTATAATGCAATAGTTTGGCAGTGCAGAAGAACTGCAGGAATATGCGATGATTTAAAGGCTAGAGGACTAGAGGAATATATTAGAAACAATACTGGTTTAGTGATAGATGCTTATTTCTCTGGAACAAAGATTAAGTGGATTTTAGACAATGTTGAAGGAGCAAGGGAAAAGGCAGAAGCAGGAGAACTATTATTTGGAAATATTGATACTTGGTTAATTTGGAATTTAACAAGGGGTAAGGTTCATGCAACTGATTATTCTAATGCATCTAGAACTATGCTTTATAATATTAAAGAATTAAAGTGGGATGAAAAGCTTTTAGAAGAGCTAGATATTCCAGTTTCTATATTGCCACAAGTAAAGCCTTCTAGTTTTATCTACGGAGTAACGGATCCTCAAACCTTTGGTGGAGCAGAAATTCCAATAGCAGGTGTAGCAGGGGATCAACAGGCAGCTTTATTTGGACAAGCATGTTTTCAACCAGGAATGGCTAAAAATACCTATGGGACAGGTTGCTTTATGTTGATGAATACAGGTGAGAAGTTTGTTCCATCTAAGAATGGATTAATAACTACCTTAGCTTGGGGAGTAGATGGTAAGGTAGAATATGCATTAGAAGGTAGTATTTTTGTTGGTGGAGCTGCGGTACAATGGCTTAGGGACGAGTTGAGAATTATTCGTGACGCTGATGAAACAGAATATTTGGCAACTAAAGTAGAAGACACAAATGGTGTTTATTTAGTACCTGCATTTGTAGGATTGGGTGCACCATACTGGGATATGTATGCTAGAGGTGCTATAGTAGGCTTAACTAGAGGGGCTAAGGCTGAACATATAGTTCGTGCCACATTGGAGTCTATCGCTTACCAAACTAGAGACGTACTAGAGGCAATGCAAGAGGATTCAGGAATTGATTTGCAAGCTTTAAAAGTCGACGGTGGAGCCGTTAAAAACAACTTCTTAATGCAATTCCAATCTGATATTTTAGACGTAGAAGTAGAGCGCCCTAAGATTATTGAAACAACAGCATTGGGTGCAGCTTATCTTGCAGGTTTAGCAGTGGGTTTCTGGTCTGATAAAGAGGAAATTTCTAGACGGTGGAAGATTGACACTAAATTTATTCCTGCAATGGAAGAAGATAAAAAAGAAAAGTTATATAGGGATTGGAAAAAAGCTGTTAGTCGTTCATTAAAATGGCAAGAAGAAGAGGAGTAATTAACTTTAAACTATAAATAATAAAAATTCCGATTTATTTATTCCATGCGACCCCATTTCATTTCAACACCATCTTTGTCAAATCTTTTTCTTTTACCAGTAATTTTATCTATATCAATTCTAATAACACAAGTTCTATCAAGACTGGCATTTATAGCAGTATCAAAACAAGACATACTATATGGAACATATTTTTCACATATTAACCTTAATCCTAAAATTTTTTCTTCTTTATCTTCAACTATGTTGGCACGACCAAACACCACTGTTGATTCATACTCTGTTGTAAATTTGGTGCTTATTAATTTCCCATGTTCCTTAGGCTTATTAGTTACTTTATCGCATTCTTCTTTAGTAATAGGTGATGCAGGTTTTACATCCCCCACAAAGGACATACTTATTTTGGGATTCCTTTTTATATTTTCGATCTTACTACCTTGGTAGGCAGAATGTATATAAATTTTGTCACCCTGTCTTGCAGGAGAAATAGGAATACAATAAGGACTATTATCTTCATTTAACATTGCAATAGTAGCAAATTGAGAGTTGTCTATGATGGAATATGCAAAGTCTACATCCATTTCTCGATCTTTTCTTCTCATTTCATCATCTCCTTAGATTTTTCAGTTAATTATATTAAAGTATTTGCTCATCTAATAAGTCGTTTATAGATTCTTTACTATAGTTTATTATAAGCTCTTTTGGAAAATCTAATTTATTAGCAATTTCTCTACAATGGGAAAAGTTGCCGATATCATAGGAAACATGGGCATCGCTAGCAAATATAACTTTAGTTTTATATTTCTTACAAAGATTTAAAATAGTCGTAACATTTTCGTGGGCACCTTGTCTATATCCTGTAGGGCTTAAAGAAGAATTATTAATTTCTAGAGCCACATTATTTTTTTTAGAAGCTTGTACTACAGTATCATAATCCAATGGATATCTAGAATCATCAGGATGTCCTATAATTTTCACATGGGGGTTTTCCATTACTTTCAAAATAGTGTTAGTATTCTCTTCTATTGTGCCGGGATCTATACAGGGCGGATGTAGACTAGCTATGGCATAGTCCAATCTTTCCAGAACTTCTGCAGGCATGTCTATTTTTCCTTCGAAGTCCATAATATTAGCTTCCACACCTTTTAATAAAATTAATCCATCTATTTCTCTAGGTACTACGGTAAAATTAGCAAAGTGGAAGAGATGAGTACTGCCAGGCATATCAGGGGCATGGTCTGAAATACCTAAAACCTTAATATTTTTTTTCTTAGCCCTTGCAATCATTTCTTCCATAGTACTATAAGCATGTCCACTAACAATGGTATGACTATGTAAATCTATTAGTGTTTTCATCTATATAACCTCATTTCAAATTTTAATTTAATTTTAAGTATAATATTACAATTATATCATATATGACTAGTTTTTTATTCAATAACTAGTAATTTTTTTGATAACTTACTAATACCAATGGCACCAATTGGAGCAGTTATAACTATAGACAACACTGAAATAGCTAAAATAACATGCCCAGAGGCAACACCTAAAGATAAGGGAATAGAACCTATTGCAGCTTGGACTGTAGCCTTAGGTAGATAGGCAATAATACAAAACAACCTTTCTTTCAAGTTTAAATCGCTTCCTAGCAATGAAATCAATACCCCAGTGCTTCTGCCTAAAAGTCCTATTAATATTAGTATAATACCTACTCTGCCTGCACCAGTAGCCACATGTATATTTACTTCAGCACCTACTAATACAAAAAGTAGTATTTCCGCAAATACCCACACTTTATTAAGCTTTACAGCTAATTTTCTACCTAAGCTCGGGGCCTTATCCAATATTATAAAACCCATAGTCATAACTCCTAATAGTCCTGCTAATTGGATTTTGCCCTGTAGTAAATCCTCCAAAGCAGAAAGTAAAATTCCTGCCCCAAGAATAATTAATACTTTTTTTGTATCCTGAATATTATATTTTTTAAAAAGTGTAATTAATATTAGTCCAATAACAATACCGATAGCAATACCTAAAATAATAGCTAAGGGAATTTCAAAGATTTTGATTCCTAGGTTAACTTGTGTCCCACTATACAAACCTAAAAATGTACTAAATATTGTAATAGCAAAGACATCATCTATGGAAGCACCTGCTAATATTAAAGTGGGTATATTTTTATTTGTACCTACTTTTTTATCCATAAGGTTTAACATTTGTGGAACAACTACTGCTGGAGATACAGCAGCTATTATAAAACCTAGTATTCCACCTTGGATGAAAGAAAATTCTAAAAATCTAATGGAAGCAAAAGTAATAGCAAAACCTTCTATTAAACCTGGAATAAAACTTAGTTTTATTGCTGGTATTCCTATTCCTTTCAAAGATTCTTTACTTATTCCTAGTCCGGCCCTTAATAATATAATAATTAAAGCGATTTTTCTAAGATCTGCAGAAATATTGATTATATCCGATTTTAGTATATTAAGACCATATGGACCTATACTTATTCCAACAATAAGCATTCCTAACAATCCTGGTAATTTTATCTTCTCAAAAACTGCATTAGCAATCAGTCCAAGTAAAATAATTATAGCTAGATCTACTGCCATTAAAATTTCCTCCTTATAATATAACAAGCAAAAAACTCCTGCAGACACAATTATATAATTGAATCTGTAGGAGTCATTAGCCAGTGGCGATTATGGTGAACTCCATCACCCTTTATGGTATTTAAATTTGTTTTTATTATACTCTGAATTTGTATGGGAGTCAAGGTATGGGTTAAGGGCATATACTAGTTTACATGCTATTAATCTATAATACTTGCATTAAAATATTTAGTCTAATAATTTTATTAGACTAAATATAAATAATTGCCTAAATTATAATTTTAATGCTATACTAAGTTCTATTATTATAACAGGAAGAAGGATGAAGCATGAAATACAATAAAATTGTAGAAGGAATTTTCTTAAAAAGACCTAATAGATTTATTGCACAAGTATTAATAGATGGTAAAGAAGAAACAGTTCATGTAAAAAACACTGGTAGATGTAAAGAATTACTCCTACCAGGTGCTAAAATTATATTAGAGGATTGTTCCCATAATTTAAATAGAAAAACAAAGTATTCATTAATAGCTGTATGGAAAGGCAGTATGCTGGTGAATATGGATTCGCAAGTGCCTAATGGGGTGGTATTTCAAGCTATAGAAAAAGGAAAAATTAAAGGCTTTGAAAAACTAACAAATTTAAAAAGAGAAGTAACTTTTGGAAGTTCGAGATTTGATATGTATTATGAAAGAAAAGATGACAAAGGTTTTATAGAGGTCAAAGGAGTTACTTTGGAAGAAGATGGAGTTTCTATGTTTCCAGATGCACCTACAGAAAGAGGAACTAAGCATGTACTAGAAATGATAGAGGCTGTTAAGCAAGGTTATAAAGGAAATATATTTTTTCTAATACAAATGAAAGGGCCTGAAATATTCAAATTAAACTGGAAAATGGATAAAAATTTTTCTGAGGCTATTAAACTAGCAAGTGGAAGTGGTGTGGAAATATTGGCTTACGATTCTATTGTAAAGAAAAACAGTATATATATAGATAAACCAGTTAAAATAGATCTTATTTCAGATTTTTAATAGGATTTTTAGCTCAAATGAGATTAGATTTTAATATATCTACTTTTTATTTAATCAATTAAAGGGTGAGTTGTGTTGCAAAGGGGATGGT
>CAYLXY010000109.1:0-6383 GCA_964387405.1 uncultured Clostridiaceae bacterium | reverse complement strand
TTATATGTTTACTTCCTTGCAATTTGCTAAATTCAGCACAAATACTAATAACATAAATGAAGTTTATAATTTATTAGATTTTGATAATGGAGATATTAAATATAGAGATATAAAACATGATGAATTTATTGTTACAGATAAGAAGGAACTCGATATATATAATAATATAAAAAAACAAAGTATGCTCTTAGACTAACTGCTATTAAAGTTAGCTTTGTTTGAATGGACATGCTTCGTTTATAATATGTCAACTGCATTTGTAAGAATATAACAACGGGTTACTATTGTATGGCAAAACAACAGCATTACATACTGATTTAAGTATACGGAAAAGAGTTATTTCAACTCCTCTCCTAGTATTAATTGAAATGGGTGTGAAATGTAACGAAAAAGTTTATATATTTTTTCATTACACTTCACACCCCTTTTTATTATTTTCTAAAACCAAGGAAGCACTTTTATTATCATGGATACAACTATAGTTGTAACACCCATGGAAGTTACATTTCCTATGGTAGGATGATAGTCTTCGGGAAGTTTATCAATAAAGAATTCTGCTAAAGGTGGACCTATTATACCACCTAAAATACCTGCAGTAAGAGCTACTCCTATGGTTGACCTAAACATTAATACACAGGCAGGACCAACACTTACTACTGGCACATAAGTTCCATACCATCCTGTTTCTACATACTTATCAAAATATAGAAAAACTCCTATGGCAGAACCTACAAATTGTGACAATATAATTGCTGGAATAGCTCCAGATGCATATGCTCCATGATTTTTATTTAGGATCCAATCTAAAGATACACCTAATATAAGAAATAGACCTGCAACTTCATTACCATAAAATTGGGCTTCTGTAAAGTCTGCAAAGACCCTTCGTACAGACCAAAATGGCTTTTCCATACCCTTTAAAATTTCTTCTTGGCTTTTTTCTTGAACTTCTATCTTGGTTTTTGGTTGGGTTTCTTCTGGTACATTTAATGGTTTTTCTGAGGGTTTCTTTATCCAGGGTAAAACCTTACATATGGCACCGATTAATATTCCAGTAAGAGCCATGGTAAACACATTAGACACTACCCCAGGTACCTCTAGTACAGGAATTATATTATTAGACATCCAAAAAGCCACCGGGAAACTCATAATTCCACCAAGAATAGAACCTGTAAATAAGGCACTGAAACTTGGACCATATATTAACATTATAGCTGGCGGGGCTCCTACTACTGCAATAAAAGTGGGTAACCAAGTATATTCTCCGTTACTAAAGAATCTTGTGAAATTCAGTACAAATATTGCAATAACTAGGGATAATACTTGGGAGGCAAATACCCAAGGCCATAAATTAGAGCCATAGCAAACATTAAATCCAGCTAAAGGTGAATTTTTCACATCTAATCTCCAGGCTATAAATCCACCTACAATAACCCCGAGGGAAGCAAAGAAACCTGCATAAAATTGGGCTTCTGTAAAGTTCATTACAAACCAGACAAGTTTATAAAAAAGATTAGAATCTGCATTAGCTACTATTGTATTGTAATCCAACCAATTACTTGATAAGTTTACAGCATTTAAAACAAAATATATTGTAAAACCTATTGCTACAGACATTATAAGACCCATTATGGGGCCTGTAGAATATTTTTTTCTACCAGTAACTTCCATGCTAATCCTCCCACTCTAGCAAGCAATAATATAAGAGATATAAAACTTTGTCATTCTAGATATTGAATTTATCTCTATTCCTTCATCTTTTTGATGACACATATCCTCTGCCCCAGGCCCCAATATTACAAAAGGAATGTTGTGAAAAGGAATAATTTGAGATGCATCAGTATAAAAATATAAGCCCTTAAATTCTACAGGGTAAGATAATTTTTCATATACGGATACTATACTCTTTATAAAGTCACTGTCTTTATCCATGGTTAAAGGTGGTCTGTTATTTTCTACTTCTAGATTTATAGATATTCCTTTATTTTCATATTCCATAATCTTACCGATATTATGTGCATGTTCTATTATTTCTTCATGATTAACTCCTGGTAAAGTTCTTATGTCTAAAGTACCTGTTGCATTTTCTGGTATTATATTGGTTTTTACCCCACCATTTATTAGAGTAATGGCAAAAGTAGATTTATCCAATAGGGGATGGGTCTCATTAAAATCAAAGGTATCTTTAAGCCTATATATATACTCATATAATTTTTCTATAGCATTTAAACCTAGGTCTGGTCTAGAGCCATGGGCTGATTTTCCTTTTACATGAATTTTTAACCACAGACAACCTTTTTCACAAATGCCAAGTTCTTCATTAGAAGGTTCGGGGATAAATATCTTTGATATATCCCGCAAAAGTCCATCATCACGAAGGGTCTGTACTCCTAAGCCCCCCGATTCCTCATCAGCGGTAAATATAAACTTAAGTGTATGGGGTGGAGTTATTCTGTTTTCTATAAAATGCAATGCTGTTAATATCATTGCAGTAACCCCGCCCTTCATATCTGCAGTACCCCTACCATACATATATCCATCCTCTACAATACCCTCAAAAGGCGGATGCTTCCAACTAGCTTCATCTGATACAGGCACCGTATCTATATGTCCCATAAATCCTATTGTCTCTTTACTTTCCCCTGGCACTTCTATTATTAAAGAAGCCCTATTGTTTTTATGGTCTACTGCTTTATAGTTTACATCTTCGGGGAAAATATCTAAAATAGCTTTAACTACATCCATTTCATTACCAGGTGGGTTGGATGAGTTTATATTTACTAATTTTCTTAAAATATCTTCAATTCTTTCCATATCTTTGGTAACCTCCTTTAAATCTTAATATTATCTTCTGAATGAGAACATAGTTATATCTCCAACTCCTATTTTATTTACCATACCAAATTTACTAACAAATCCTCCTGCACCACTGCCACGTCTTACTGCTCTTTGTGCAAATCCCACTACTTTTCCATTTACTATTGTAAAAACCATAGATTTTACATCTCTATTTATAACAGTAATATTAGCCAAAGCACCTTTGCCTAAATGTCCGGTTTTTTCTGTCCACCACTTATTATTAACTTTTTCCCCTATTAATTTTGCTGGATTAGAGGTCATAGTTGCTACAGAATCACTTAGGCTTAAAACACCCATTTCCTCCAATTCTAATATAGCTGGAATATTATCCCTAGAATCACCAAAGCCCTTCATAGTTGCATCATTTTGTCCATCAGATATTAATACATCTACTATGCCTTTTTCTAAAGCATCATAGGCTATTTGCTGGGACTTTTTAGGTAGTATAAGACCTTCTCTACTACCTCCACCTTTTCTGAGCATTGTAGTTACAAATTCTGCACTTATATGTTCTTTTTTACAGAAATCTACTATTATCTTCATAGATTCTTCAGCATCCATATGAGAGCCACAGCCTGCAGCCGTTGCATGACATAAATGAAGCGGCCTGCCCTTGGATAATTCTATTAATCTAGCAATATGAGCTGGATCCTGAGTATGGGTCATATAAAGTAATTCAGCTTTAGAAGTTATTTCAAATATTTTGTCTATATTTTCATCAGACATTATAAAATGTCCCATATGGTCTTTAATTCCCATTATTAAAGGTGCTGTAGTATTGGTAATTCCATTTCTAGTCATCTTAGATGATGCAATATCCTCTTCTAATTCACCCTTATATAGTTTAATTAGATCTTCTACAGATAACATAGTAGATAAAACACTGCCGGCCCCTTGATAAACACCTATATTTAAGGGTAATCCCCTATCCACTTCCGCTCCTAATAAAGCTGGGGCCATAAATGTATTTCCTGCTCCTGGAGAAAGTCCCATAGTCACACCATTAGCTACTGAACCATAGATTGGGTCTGTACTTATTTCAAATAGGTCCCCTAAATGAAGATGCATATCTATTAAACCAGGCACAACAAGCAAAGATTCACAGTCTAGTATCATATCTCCTTTTTCTACATAAATATCCTGTCCTACCTCTACTATCTCATCATTTAAAATAGCTATATCTAATACTTCATTTATATTGTTTTTAGGATCGACAACCAATCCATTTTTCAAAATTATTTTTCCTGTTTTCTGCAACTCTTTATTTGGGTCAGATAAACTGTTATTTTTAACAGAAGCTAATACATCTTTTAACATGCCAACCTTTGTATTGTACATATATTCCCCTCCTAATAGATTTCCTATTATATATTGCACAATTATTGAATGTTTTATACTTTACCTCTAACAGTTAAAATAATTTAAATTCATGTTTCACTATATTTATGGTATTATTGAATAAGAAACTTAAATAGGTATATGTTATAAAAAAGTAATATTCCAATATTAGTGTGGAGACTAGCTCCTGCTGAATTTTCCATAAATATTATAAAAACAAGAGTAGACAGGAGGGGTTAAGATTAAAGACTTATATAACAGAAAAATAAATTACATGAGGATTTCAATTACAGATTTATGTAACTTAAGATGTCAATACTGTATGCCAGTTGAAGGAATTTGTAAAAAAGAACGTGAAGATATATTGACTTTAGAAGAAATTGTGAAAATAGTAAAAGCTGGGGTAAAACTAGGTATTGATAAAATCAGAATTACAGGTGGAGAGCCTTTAGTAAGAAAAGGAATAGTGGAATTTATTCAATTAATATCAAATATTGATGGGATTAAGGATATAGCTATAACAACTAATGGAATTTTGTTGCCTAAGTATGCGAAGGATTTAAAAAAAGCTGGTTTAAAAAGAGTCAACATTAGTATAGACTCATTAAATCCTGATAAATATAAAGAAATAACTAGAGGTGGAGACCTATCTAAAGTATTAGATGGTATAAATGAGGCAATAAGAATAGGGCTTACTCCTGTTAAACTTAATGTTGTGGCTATTGGTGGTTACAATGATGATGAAATCGAAGACTTTATCCAGTTAACTAAGGACAAGCCAATAGATGTACGCTTTATAGAACTGATGCCAATCGGTGAGGCTAGTCAGTGGGGAAAAGATAAATTTATATCTAATGAATATATTCAAAGTAAGTTTTCTAATCTTATTGAATTAGAAAGGGAATCTTCAAGTCCTGCAAAATATTATAAATTACCTGGGGCTAAAGGCAGAGTAGGATTTATTAATCCTATTAGTAACCATTTTTGTGGGGATTGTAATAGGCTGCGTTTAACAGCAGATGGCAAGCTAAGACCTTGTTTACACAGTAATAATGAAATTGATATTTTAGAAGTTGCTAGAAATAATCCGGAAAAGATATATGATATTTTAAAATCAGCTATCTTAAGCAAACCAGAAAAGCATGATCTTCATTCAAAGGATCATGAAGAAAGTAATAGAAATATGTTTCAAATTGGAGGCTAATTAAAGGGCTTATTATCTAGAAGATATATGTAAAGGGGCAATATTCTAATTTGTATTTAGAATATTGTCCCTTTATAGTGTTATCATTCCGAGATATTGTTCCTTTACAGTGTTGTCATTCCCAGATATTATCCCTTTATAGTATTGTCATTCCGAGTGGAAGAAGGAATCTTAGTGTTAAGACTAAAGATTCCTCATACTATTTATTTTAGAAAAACATTTCACATATTCTTAAAGCGTATGGGTATAAATCGATGAAAAAATAATTTAAATAAGGGGTTTACAGCTTAAAAACTCCATGATATAATAAAAGTGTAGCGATAGAGCGATACACTTAATAACTTTATACATATTAGAAAGGGGAGTACTAACTATGAAGAAGAACTTAAAACATGGTGACATACAATATTTAACTATGTTAGGACTTTTAACTGCTTTAGTAGCTGTATCAACAATGGTTATTAAAATTCCAACTATAGCAACGGAAGGATATATTCATTTAGGTGATAGTATGATTTTTTTAGCAGCTATTATGTTTGGTAAAAAAGAAGGGGCTATTGCTGGAGGAGTAGGTTCTGCTATGGCGGATTTGTTTCTAGGATACACTCATTGGATACTACCATCACTTATTATTAAAGTTTTAATGGGATATATTGTTGGTCTTATTGCAGATCAAGAAAGTAATAATTTAATTAATTTAAGAAATAGTATTGCTTTAGTATTTGGAGCTAGTTGGATGGTCTTTGGTTACTTTATAGCAGGAGGAATTATAAAAGGTAGTTTTATAGTATCGGCAGCTAGTGTACCAGCAAATTTAGTTCAGGGCTTTGTAGGCGCTTTATTATTTATACCAATAGGTATTGCACTTAAAAAAACTAAATACTTTGATCAATATGTGTTAAAATAAAGATGAGAGATTTTCTCATCTTTTTTTATAATATAAATTAATAGATTGATTTTATCTTTTTAAAATTGACATAAT
>CAYLXY010000108.1:0-6385 GCA_964387405.1 uncultured Clostridiaceae bacterium | reverse complement strand
TTTATATATTTCTATTTTATGGTTTTGATTTTTTATATACTTTTCTGAAATATAGGCATTAACATTAATTTCAATAGTTGTGTCTTCAAATTTTTCAACATAATTTCCTCTTAATTCTCCTACAGTTTCTTCTAAAAGTTTAACATATAAGTCATAACCAATTGCTGCCATATGTCCATGTTGTTGACCTCCAAGGAGATTACCTGCACCTCGTATTTCTAAATCTCGCATAGCTATTTTAAATCCTGACCCAAATTCAGTAAACTCTTTAATAGTTTTTAGTCTTTTTTCTGCTACTTGAGAAAGTATTTTATCTTTTTCATACATTAGGTATGCATAGCCTTGTCTATAGGACCTACCGACTCTACCTCGCAGTTGATATAGCTGTGATAGCCCTAATCTGTCTGCATCTTGAATTATTATAGTGTTTACATTGGAAATATCTAGCCCTGTTTCTATAATTGTTGTACTAACTAACACATCATATTCTCCACTCATATAGTCTAACATTACTTTTTCTAATTCTCTCTCAGACATTTGCCCATGGGCTATTGCAATTCTAACTTCCGGTACTAGTTTTGCTAGTTTACTAGCTACTCCATGGATATTTTGCACTCTATTATATACATAATATACTTGGCCACCTCTTGATACTTCTTTTGTGATGGCATCTATAACTATAGCTTCACTATATGCTATTACATATGTTTGAACAGGAAATCTTTCCTCTGGTGGTTCTTCTATTATACTCATATCTCGAATACCTATCATGGACATATGCAAGGTTCTTGGTATAGGTGTTGCTGTTAATGTTAGTACATCTATGGATTTTTTTAATTGTTTTAATGATTCTTTGTTTTTTACACCAAAACGTTGTTCTTCGTCTACTATTAAAAATCCTAAATCTTTAAATTCAACATCTTTAGATAGTAGCCTATGGGTTCCAATAATTATATCTATATTACCTGTTCTTATTCCTTCTAAAATCTGTTTTTGTTCTTTAGGACTTTTAAAGCGACTTAGTACTTCTATATTTACTGGAAAGCCTGAAAATCTTTGTTTGAAAGTGTTGTAATGTTGTTGTGCTAAAATAGTTGTTGGTACTAAAAATGCTACTTGTTTACTATCTACAACTGCTTTAAAGGCAGCACGAATAGCTACTTCTGTTTTACCGTAGCCTACATCGCCACATAGTAATCTATCCATAGCTCTTTCTTTTTCCATATCTAATTTTACTTCTTTAATGGATCTTAGCTGATCTGGCGTTTCTACATGGGGGAATAAATCTTCGAATTGTTTTTGCCAATCTGTGTCCTTACTAAAGGCATAACCCTTTGTTTTTTCCCTTTCTGCATAAAGCTTTAGTAGATCTTCTGCCATATCTTCTATGGCTTTTCTAATTTTTGTCTTTGTTTTAGTCCATTCTGCACTACCTAGTTTATTTAGTTTTGGAGGGGTGTCATTGCTTCCTATGTATTTTTGTATAAGATCCATTTGATCTGTAGGTACGTATAAAAAGCCTTCTCCTGAATAGCCTATTTTAAAATAATCCTTTTTTACTTCTTCTATTTCAAGTTCTTCAATTCCTATATATTTTCCTATACCATGACCTTCATGGACTACATAATCTCCTACTTTTAAATCTACAAAGGATTTTATTGGAGCAGCATCTTTTCTTTTTCTTGTTTTTCTTTTTTGCTTATGAACTCCATATATTTCAAAATCTGTTATAAGTACATATTTATTTTTTACATATTCGAATCCTCTACGTAAATTACCATTAACTACAACTACTTCTCCTGTTGTTAAATTCTCTTTATCTCCTACAACAAATTCTGCATTTACTCCATTATCTTTTAAGTGTTCTACTAATATAAGGGATCTTTCTTTTGTACCTGGGGCTAATACTATTTTATAGCCTTTATATTGTAGTCTTTTTATTTCCTCTGTTAAAAAATCTATTTTACCATGAAAGGATTCCATAGTTTTTGTGTGGAAATTTATAATTTCTTTTGCTTGAAAGTCTTTAATAGATTTAGGTAATAGGCTTAGTCCTATTAATCTATGTTTTTTAAGTTGTTCTTTTATTTTATTATAATCAAGTATTAGTTTTGCTTGCTCTGGAAATACTTCTCCTCTTTCCAATAAAATATTAAAACTTTGACGAAATTCATCTGTATATGCATTGGATTTTTCTTTTAAGCGATTAGGATCATCTAGTATGAATATTGCATCTTCATTAAAGTAATTTAATAATGTATTTGGTTTTTGGTATATATAGGGCAGAAGTTTTTCTATACCTTTAAAACTTTCTAGCTCTTTTAATTTTTCTATAATTTCTTTTAGTTTTTCTTTTAATTTTTCTTTTGAATCTTCTTCTAGTTTATTGCTGATACCATTGTAATCTTTTTCTAGTTTAGAAATTACTTCTTCTCTATTAAAATCTCTTATAGTTGTTTCTTTAGCTGAATATATTTTTACAAAATCTACCTTGTCCATAGAGCGTTGTGTATCTACTCTAAACTGACGGATAGAATCTACTTCATCTCCAAATAATTCTATTCTATAGGGTGTCTCTGAAGACCCCGGGAAAATATCTATAATATCTCCTCTTATACTAAATTGTCCTGATTCTTCTACCATATCCATTCTTTGGTAGCCTTGAAGTGTAAAGATTTCTATTATCTTAGTCAAGTCTATTGTTTCTCCTACTTTAAAACTTATTTGATTTTTAATATAGTTAGTTGGAGCTGGGAGCCTATATAGCAATGCTTCTACAGATGTAACTATTATGGAGCTTTCTTCTTTTATGATTTTTTCTATTGCTTTCATTCTTTCTTTATCTATATTATGGCTTATTGCTTCCATATTATAAAATACTATATCTTTTACTGGAAAAAATAAAACTTTGTTTCCTATATAAAATTTTAAATCTTCATATATTTGTCTAGCTTCTATGTCATTATAAGTTATTATGCAAACTTGTCCTTTAAATTCATCATGGATTCCATATGTAATATGGGATTTTTGTGTTTCGTTAAGCCCATATACCATTATAGGGGTTTTTTCTTTTTTTATATTGTCCATAAGTTGCATATAGTCTATAGAATTTTTCATAGGTGCAAGCAACAATCCTTTATCCATGCTTTTATCACTTCCTAAATGCTTTATAATATTTGAAATACCTATAGCCTAGGTTTTTTGTCCTAAGCATAGTAGTTATAATTCAAAGTTTGCTATACTATATGGTCTAAGTTAAAGATTCCTAGACTCACTGGGAATGGAAGAAACTTAGTATTACTCTTATTATTATCCATTGTACTTGTTCATTGCTAAAGCAACTCCATCTGTAACTATGGTTTCACATGCTAAAGCAGCTTTTTCTATTACTTCCAACATTAAAGACTTTTCATCTTTAGGAATTCTTCCTAAAACATAATCTGCTAAATCTCCAAATTGTGGTCTACCTATACCTATTCTAACTCTTGGAAATTCGTCTGTCTGTATTTGATATATGATGGATTTCATTCCATTATGACTTCCTGAACTTCCTTTTTCTCTTACTCTAATACTTCCTACTTCTATATCTACATCATCGTAAATTACTATAATGTTTTTAGGATCTATTTTATAAAACTGAACTATATCTAAAAGACTTTGTCCACTTAAATTCATAAATGTTTGAGGCTTTACTAACATTACCTTTTTTCCATTGATGTGTCCTTCTCCGCATAATGCTTTATGTTTTAATCTCTTTACATCTATGTTATTTCTTTTTGCCAATAAGTCTATTGTTTCAAATCCTACATTGTGCCTTGTAGTATCATATTTTTTTCCTGGGTTTCCAAGTCCAACTATTATGTGCATCTTTTCACCTCTATACAATCTATGGACTAATCAAATATTTTACTTACGGAAATATTTTTATAAATTCTTCTGATTGCTTCTGCAAATACTGGTGCTACGGATCTAATTACAATCTTATCCAGCTTCTTACTTTCTGGTAAAGGGATAGTATCTGTAATAACAAGTTCTTTAATTACAGAATTTTTAATTCTTTCTATTGCTGGTCCTGAAAGTACAGGGTGAGTACAACAAGCATATACATCTTTAGCTCCTAACTCTTTTAAGGCTTCGGCCCCTTGTACCATTGTGCCTGCAGTATCTATCATATCATCAATTAAAATAACATTTTTACCTTCTATACATCCAATAATATTCATTATTTCTGCCACATTTGCTTGCGGTCTTCTTTTGTCAATAATTGCTATAGGTGCGTTTAATAAGTTTGCAAAGTTTCTAGATCTTGTTACACTACCTAGGTCTGGAGAAACAACTACAACGTCTTCTAGGTTTTTTTCTATAAAGTATTTTGCTAATATTGGAACACCTAAAAGATGATCTACTGGAATATTAAAATACCCTTGAATCTGAGGAGCGTGTAGGTCCATAGTTAAAATTCTGTCCGCACCTGCTGATGTTAATATGTCTGCTACTAATTTTGCAGTTATAGGGTCTCTAGCCTTAGCTTTGCGATCTTGACGTGCATAGCCATAGTAAGGAACTACAGCTGTTACTCTTCCTGCTGAAGCTCTTTTAAAGGCATCTATTAAAATTAATAACTCCATTAAATTGTCGTTTACTGGCGGATTTGTAGGCTGAACTACAAATACATCTTTACCTCTTACTGTTTCTTCTATATTTACAGAAATTTCACCATCACTAAAGGTTGATACTTTAGCCTTACCTAGAGGTATGCCTATTGTTTCTGAAATACTTTTTGCTAATTCTGGGTTGGCATTACCAGTAAATATTTTAACTTCACTTCCACACATTTTCATTTTAATTTTCCTCCTTAGTTATATAGGGTTTGATTAGTCCTTTGATAATTCTTTTTTCTTTACCCAACCTTCTTTATTCTCTTGACGTCCTCTTGCTATTGCTAAAGCGCCCTTTGGTACTTCTGAAGTAATTGTAGAGCCAGAGGCTACATATCCACCTTTTCTGACAATAACCGGCGCAATTAGATTTGAATTACTACCTATAAATGAATTATCCTCTACTATGGTTCTGTTTTTATTTTTACCATCGTAATTAACAAAAACAACTCCACAACCAATATTTACGTTTTTACCTAGGTCTGCATCTCCTATATAGGATAAATGTGAGGCTTTAGAATAATCACCTACATTTGAGTTTTTAACCTCTACGAAATCCCCTATTTTAACGTGGCTACCAATATTACTATTTGGTCGTAAGTAAGCATATGGACCTATAGCTGTGCAATTGCCTACTCTACTATCAATTATAGTAGAACTTTGTACTTCTACTTCATTGCCTATGCTAGTGTTTTCTATCCGACTATTTTGTCCAATAATGCAATCTTCTCCTATTACAGTGTTGCCTGTTAATATAGCTCCTGGATATATTATAGTGTCTACACCTATTGTAACAGTTTTATCTATATATGTGTGCTCTGGATTAACTATTGTTACTCCATTGGCCATATGTTTTTTGGCTATTCTCTTTCTCATTATAGCTTCTACCTCTGCTAACTGCTCTCTAGAGTTAACTGCCATAATCTCTTCGTGATTTTGAGTTTTATATGCACCTATTTTAAAACCCATATGGCCAATAATTGATAAGGCATCTGTTAGATAATATTCTTTTTGAACATTATGGTTTTGAAGTTTTGGAAGTGCTTCCTTTAATGCTTTACCATCAAAACAATATATTCCCGAATTAATTTCTCTTATAGATTTTTCTTCGTCTGTTGTGTCTTTTTCTTCTACTATTTTTTCCAATAATCCTTCTGAGTTTCTAACAATTCTTCCATAATCCTTAGGATTTGGCAAGTCAGTTGTAAGTACTGTGGCTTTAAAATTTCCTTTTTTATGATATTCCATCATAGAATTTAAAGTTTCTTCTGTAATTAAAGGACCATCTCCACACAATACTAATACTGTGCCTTCTTGAATATTATCATATGCCATCATTAATGCATGGCCTGTTCCTAATTGTTCTTCTTGGTATACAGTTTTTATTTGTGAAGGAAGGCTTTCCTTTACTTTTTCTGCCTTATGACCAACTACTACAATACATTCTTCTATTTTAGAGTTGTTTGCTGCATCTATAACGTGTTTAATCATAGTTTCTCCACAAACCTTATGAAGTACTTTGGGCAGTTTAGATTTCATTCTTGTACTTGCTCCTCCTGCTAAAATAATTGCTTTTAACTTCATGCTTTTTTTCACCTCAATATGTATATTAAAAATCCTCTATTTATTATATCCTTTTACATCCTATAATAGTTTATTACATTTTACACAAATAATGAACCCCTTTTTTACATTTTCCTGTTTTTGTTCATTTTTATCATGTGTTT
>CAYLXY010000107.1:0-6477 GCA_964387405.1 uncultured Clostridiaceae bacterium | reverse complement strand
TTTGATCCGTTTATATAAATTCTACAATTTCTTAGTTTACCCTTTCTATAATTTTCATTCCAACGAATATTTTTTAATAATAAATAAAAGAGTAGTTTTCTCAATAATATCAAAGTATACAGTCCGGTAATCACCTGATTTAACCAATACTCTAACAGTAAAGTCTATAGAGTTTTATCCATAATTGCTTATTCTAATAAAAGCATCAGAATCTTTTAATACAAAAAGATGTTCTTTGACAGAATAAGTAATTAGTAAAAATACTAAAGATGATGTATATGATCCAAATAATACTTCTTATCTATAATTGTCTAATCTTTTACTGTTAACTTGTCCTCTTATTATAAAATAAGTTAAACGACCATTATACATACCTCTATTTGCTAGTTCTTCATTACAATTCAAACAACGTAAATGGTCTTTATGGTTTTTTAAATCAAATTCACTTTCTATTATTTTATGTTCTTGTAATTTTATAAGATTACCATTTCCCCCTTTTTCATATATAAGTATTGGAATTTTACAATGTCCACAAGATACTTCTAAAGGTATAGTATTTTTCTTTTTCTTATAAAGTATATTTTTATATTTCATCAAATCACCTCAATAAAATAGTATCAATTTAGTATTTACAATGCAATAATAAAGATTATATTGTAAACTTAATAGTCTGTTTATATATTATGTATTATTTTTTATGCCTTCAATAATTTGTAATATCATTTTATATGTTATTATTAAATATGGTTTATAGTTATTTGTAATTAAAAATTTAGAGGTGATATATTGAAAGATGAATACAGTTTAAATTATTATCGTAAACAAACTATGAGGTTAACAATACCAGTTTTTTTTGAACTACTAATAAGTAGCCTATTTGGTATGTTGGATATGATGATGGTTGGTAATAGTGGAGTACCTAGTATTGCTACGCCTTCTATTGCTGCTACAGGTATAACAAATCAAGTAATGCTTATAGGTATCGCTATGGCTCAAGCTATGAGTGTTGGTGGTACCGCAATGATATCTAGATATTCTGGAGCTAACAAAGAAGAAAAAATACCTGATATAGTAAAACACCTTATTATTCTTATGATTGCTATATTAATTATTCCCTTTGTTACTATAAGTCAGATGATACCTGAAAAAATAATGACTTTCATTGGAGCAGAACAAGAAACTATTAATATTGGTCTTAATTATTTTAAAATTGTAATATTTGGCTTTATATTTCAATCTTTAAATTTAGCAATTTTTGCATCTATGCGAGGAACTGGAGATACTAAAACGCCTATGTTAATAAATGTAGCTATTAATTTATTAAACGTATTTGGAAATTACATCTTAATTTTTGGAAAATTTGGGTTTCCAGCTATGGGAGTCACTGGTGCAGGAATATCTACATCTATATCCCATCTAGTAGCATTTGTTATATTGATTGGAATATTGTTGAGTAAAAAACATGTAGTTAAATTAAATCTAGCAAAAGGTTTTAAATTTAATAATCTTATTATGCAAAATCTTCTTAAAATAGGTGGACCTGCTGCTTTAGAGCAAGTAGGTTTTAGATTTGGAGTTGTTATCTTTATAAAAATAATATCTGGTCTTGGAACTGTAGCCTATGCTACACATCAAATTGCTTCAAATATTCTAAGTCTATCTTTTGCACCTGGGCAAGCATTTGGTATAGCTGCATCTACTTTAGTAGGAAAATCTCTTGGCCAAAAAAGAATAGATAGGGCTGATACATACATTAAAGAAACTAATAGACTGGCATTAATATCCTCTGGTTTTTTTGCTTTATTGTTTTTCTTTTTAGGTCATAAAATTGTAGGACTTTATACTGAAGATTTAGCTATTATTGAAGCGTCTGGAAATATTATGAAAGTAATAGCACTTATACAGCCTTTCCAGGGGTCTTCCTTTGCTATTTCTGGTGGCTTGAGAGGTGCTGGTGATACTGTGTCTACTTTAATTGTTACTATCATAGGTGTTTTTTTCATAAGACTTAGTCTAGCTTATATATTAATTAATATAGTTGGTTTAGGTGTAATAGGAGCGTGGATAGCTATGTTATCTGATCAAATAATTAGATGGATAGGTATAAGTATTAGATATAGAACTGGTAAATGGAAATATATTAAATTAAAATAAGTTAAAAAAACCTCTTGAATTCAAGAGGTTTTTTACATTAAACTTTTGAAATCAAAGGATTCGAGTTATATCTATATTATTATACATGTCTAAATATATTCTTTTACTAATCCCATCATTTCAAATACTTTATTATTCTCATCATAGCAATAATATATATGATTATTTGCTTGTGTAAGTCCTTGATTCATTTTTATATAATCTAAATCTCCACCTATTATAGCTTTTAAAACTCTAGGCATATGCTTCTTAAATATTTGAAGTCTCTCGTCAGAAGTATATTTACTCTCTGCACAACAAAGAGTACAGAAAACTTTTAAAATAAAATTATTATCAATCTTATCCCAATGCGCAACAACTTCATCTCTTAATTTATCGTATTCTTCTTCTGCATATTCAGATCCTATAAATAAAAATCTCATACCCGTTTCATCGGAATGTGTTAGAGTATATTTTCTTTCTAATGGATTAATTACATCCTCAATTATATTAACAGTAAGATTATGCACTTAGACTATCCACCTTTCTATAAGATCCAACAGCTTCTAATTTTGATGGCATTACTTTCATGGCCAATAATGAACCTATTAGTCCGATAGTATAGACTGATACTATACTTATAATAAATGCTGTTGGCCCTTTAAATATATATCTTACGCTTTCTGTCATATATGTGACTACTATGAATGTACCAAATATACCTCCTGCTGAATAAATTGGAGCACAAAGTGCAATTTTAAAATTAGAATCATATTTCCTAACTACCAGCAGAAGAACTAAATCACCAAGAATTCCACCTATAATCACCGCAATACTCATAAAAATCGAAGAAATACCTATCATTATAATACCATATCCTAAAGCAAATAATGTCATTGTTCCTGGTTTCTTTATCCTGTAGAGCATCACCGCCATAAGAAAACTATAAAATGGTGCATTTACTATACCTCTTGAAAATGGTAAAACACCATGTAAGATTCCTAAAACCTTACCAAGTACTACAGCTATAGCTATACAAATAGAGATAGATGTTAAATCTTTTACAGTCATATTCCATTTCACTTAGTTAACTCTCCTCTCTTTAAACATCTAGAAGACAATAGGGATCAGCTTCTAACCAGTCACCTGTTGCCGAAAAAGCTCTCGCTCTACATCCACCACAAATATCTATATGTCTGCAACTTCCACATTTTCCTTTGTACTGACTGTAGTCTCTAAGCTTTAAAAACACTTGATTGTTTTTCCAAATATCATCAAAATCTCTTTCTCTAATACTATCTACCTTAACAGGTGTATACGGGCAAATATGTACATCTCCATTTGGAAGTATTGAGCAATAACTTATCCCAGCAATACATCCTCTTCCTCCAACAGTTGGTATATCTTTAAACATTGCTTCAACTTTATACTGTGGTGCACAAGTTGGTTTAATCTTTATGTCTAAATCTTTTTCAATAATCTTATTTATAGTATCTTTGTATTCAGTCTTATCAAGTTGTGTAGCATCAATGTTTTTACCTCGGCCTACATCTACTAAAAACAACATATGAGACGATAATGCACCAATTTTATATGCATAGCTCATAACCTCATCAATATCTTCTAAGTTATATTTTGAAATTGTTGTATTAACCTGTACTCTAAGACCAACATCTATACTGTTTTTTATACCAGCTAAAGCTTCTTCTAATGCACCTTCTTTACCCCTAAAATTATCATGAACCCCTTTGTTTAAGCTATCCACACTTATTGCTATAGCATTTAATCCACTCGATTTCAATTTTTTAGCAACCTCAGGTGTTATTAAAGTTCCATTTGAACCCATAAGAGGCATAATGCCTAATGAACAAGCATACTCTATAAGCTCAAATATATCCGGTCTTAGTAAGGGTTCTCCTCCACTAAAAACTATTACCCCAAGATTTGCTTTCTTCATGTCTTTAAGTAACTTTTTTCCTTCTTCAGTTGTTAATTCATCATCTATTTTTTTATTTGGACTTGATTCTCGGTAACAATGTTTACAATAAAGATTGCACTTTTTTGTAACATTCCATGAAATATGATTCATATTTTTGGTGTGCTTCATTATATAAATAACCTCCTAATTCATAGATTTAAATTGTCATATACTTAGAATCATTTAATTTTCTAGAAAATTAAATATATTTTTCCTATAACTCTTACAAGTATTTAAAAACATCTACCAACTTTCCTCTAGATTAAACAAACAATAAAATGTTCTGTCTAATTTGTTAATCATATTATATATATAGTATATTTAGAGTAGATATTCATCAAAGTATACAAGATTCATTAAAATGTGGTTGATTTATAATTGATTGAAATTTCTAACTTTGCAGAAAGATTCTATGATAAAATAGATGGAATCTAGAAACCATACAAATAAATTATTGCTAGGCCAGAGAAATATTTCTCCAACCTAACAATTTTTTATTTTCTAAACTCCTATTATATAGAGATTATTATAGTAACCAAGGATCATTTTCAGGTTCTATATAGTCATCTGTATTAGTATCTATCTCTCTACCAGAATCTACTGGTTTACTTGGTATATTTAATTCTGGATGTAGATTATTAGCTTTTTGTAAATTTTCATGAGAATCTTTCTTTGGTAGATTTAAATCTACATCTTCAATTGCAATATTCATTGCCTTAGCTAGGCCCTTACCATACTCAGGATCTGCTTGATAGCAATTATATATATGTCTATGCTTTATTTGAAGAGTTGAGTCTCCCATATTCCTTGCAGTATTATCAAATAATACTTGTTTTTGGTCTTCTGTCATTGCGTTAAATAGAAGCCCTGGCTGTGTATAGTAATCAGAGTCATCTTCTCTAAAATCATATCTAAAAACATCTCCACCCTTTTCCATTGGAGGGTTGTTAGTAGGATCATCCTTCCAATTACCATAGCTATTAGGCTCATAATGTAGCTCACTTCCTAAGTTTCCATCTACACGCATCTGTCCATCTCTATGAAAGCTATGTGGATTTTTTACTCCTTTTGGCATATTAACAGGTATTAGATTGTGATTAACTCCTAAACGATATCTTTGTGCATCTCCATAAGCAAATAATCGGCCTTGCAACATTCTATCAGGTGAAAAGCTAATTCCCGGGACTACATTTGCAGGGTTAAATGCAGCTTGCTCAATCTGTGCAAAATAATTATCTGGGTTTTTATTTAATTCAAATTCTCCAACTGGTATTAGTGGAAAATCTTCTTTTAACCACATTTTAGTTAAATCAAAAGGATTATTTTCCATAGCTTGAGCTTGGTCTTCAGTCATAACTTGAATATACATTTTCCATTTTGGAAACTTTTTTTGTTCTATAGCTTCATAAAGATCTCTTTGATGAGATTCTCTATCCATTCCTACTACTTTTTCTGCTTCTTGATCAGTTAAATTTTTTATGCCTTGCTGGGATCTGAAATGAAATTTTACCCATGTTCTTTCATTTTTAGCATTTATAAGACTAAATGTGTGAGAACCAAAACCATGCATAAATCTATATGAAGAGGGTATTCCCCTATCTCCCATAATAATTGTAACTTGTAAAAGAGCTTCTGGTAATGAAGTCCAAAAATCCCAATTTGTATTAGGACTTCTCATATTAGTCCTAGGATCTCTTTTAACTGCATGGTTTAAATCTATAAACTTCATAGGATCCCTAAAGAAAAATACAGGAGTATTATTTCCAACCAAATCCCAATTTCCTTCTTCCGTATAGAATTTCATTGCAAATCCACGAATATCTCTTTCTGCATCTGCAGCTCCTCTTTCTCCAGCAACTGTAGAAAAACGAGCTAACATTTCTGTTTTTTTACCAATTTCAGAAAATATACTAGCCTTAGTATATTTTGTAATATCATGAGTTACTGTAAAAGTTCCAAAAGCTCCTGAACCCTTTGCATGCATTCTTCTTTCTGGTATAACCTCACGATCAAAATGGGCCATCTTTTCTAAAAACCATACATCTTGCAAAGTCATCGGACCTCTTTTTCCTGCAGTCATTGAATCTTGATTGTCCGTAACTGGCGCTCCTGCTGCTGTTGTAATACTTGGATTATCTCCAATAGTTTGATTTCTACTAGAATTATAGTCATCCAATTCATTTTTAGCCATAGGGTTATCTTTAAATTTATTTTTTCTATTGTTCAATTTCATGTCCTCCCCCTTTATAATTTATACAATTAATAGAAATTATACTTGCTTTAAAGCTTATTTTTTACTTATTCTTTTTGCATTTTACAATTTAAGTATTACTCTATTTACTACCCTAATATATGACTTAATAACA
>CAYLXY010000106.1:0-6520 GCA_964387405.1 uncultured Clostridiaceae bacterium | reverse complement strand
TTTAGTGTTTTTAGTTTTAATAAATATACTATATGTAAATGAAGAAGTAGAAGCTTTGGAAAAAAAAGGAGAAAATTTAATACGTTTTCATGTATTAGCAAACAGTGATTCGCCAGAAGATCAGGAGCTAAAATTGAAAGTTAGAGATAAAATAATAACTGCAATGTCAGAAGACTTAGAAGCTTCTAAAGATATAGATGAAACTAGAAATATTTTAGAAAATAATTTAAATCAAATCAAAGAAGTTGCTAAGGAAGAAATACAGGCAAATGGGAAAAATTATAATGTTAAAGTATATTTACAAGACCATAAATTCCCTACTAAAAGATATGGCAATGTGGTTTTCCCAGCAGGTACATATGAGGCACTGCGTGTAGAAATAGGTAGGGCTAGAGGGCAAAATTGGTGGTGTGTAATGTTTCCTCCATTATGCTTTGTAGATGTAAAACATGGTTTAACCGATGAAAAGACAAAAGAAGAATTAAAGAAATCTTTAACAGAGGAAGAATATTATCTTGTATATAGTAATGTAAACGAAAAAGAATTACCTCTTCAATTAAAATCTAAAGTATTTGAACTCTTTAAATCATCTAAAGGACAGCTTAATCGGTTGACTTCGATATTCTAGAATTTCATTACACATAAGCATTCTGAGAATTTAAATAAAAAAGAAGGTTTAAGCATTCTCTTATCTTTTTTATTTAAATTCTAGTAGTATTTTGCATATTAAATTTGCCGATTTATAATTGTATTATAAAAAAACTAGGAAAGAATTAATTCTTTCCTAGTTTTTTTACCTGTATATATTAATGATTGAATAATAAGTTGAATAAAGGTAGAATAATAATGATAAAGAAAGAAGGTGCTTATATGGAAAAAATGAATGTAATGGTTATATTTGGAGGAAAGTCCGGAGAACATGAAATTTCTCTAAAATCGGCTACATCAATACTTAAGGCTATGGATAAAGATAAATATAATATTATTATGGTGGGAATTACTAAAGAAGGCATTTGGAAGTTATATGAAGGTCCTATAGATGAAATACAAGGTGGAAATTGGGAAAAAATTGTAGACAAAGCAGAAAAAGAAGCAGATTTTAAAAGTCAAATATGTTTATTGCCAACAGATAAAGGTAGTGGTATTATATCATTAGCTAATGGAAGAAGAGAAAAAATAGATGTAATATTCCCAGTATTGCATGGTCCTTTTGGAGAAGATGGAACAATACAAGGATTGTTTGAAATGATCAATGTGGCTTATGTAGGAGCAGGTGTTTTAGCTTCTTCCCTGGCCATGGATAAGGCTATGACTAAAAAACTTTTACAGGCAGAGGGAATTTCACAGGCAGATTATGATCTAATAATCTTTAAACAATATAAAGAAAATCAAATGGAAATTGTATATAGAATAGAAGATGGTTTTGAATATCCTGTTTTTGTTAAACCAGCTAATATGGGTTCTAGTGTAGGGATAAGCAAAGCCTATAATAGAGAGAGGTTAAAAGAGTCTATAGAGCTGGCAGGTAAATATGATAGAAAGATTGTAATAGAAGAAACAATTAATGGAAGAGAAATAGAATGTGCTATTCTAGGTAATGACAATCCTCTAGCATCTCTACCAGCAGAAATAATACCAACAGCGGAATTTTATGATTATCATGATAAATACATTGCAGGTACTAGTGAATTCATAATACCAGCCAATTTATCAGAAAACATGACTAATAAAGTAAGAGATATGGCTATTAAGGTCTATAAACTTCTAGACTGTACCGGACTTGCACGAGTGGATTTTTTTGTTGAAGATAAAACTAATCGTATACTACTCAATGAAGTTAATACCATGCCAGGCTTTACAAATATAAGCATGTATCCTAAAATGTTAGAAGCCGCAGGAATTAAATATGAAGATCTAATAGATAAATTAATAGAACTTGCTATTGATCGTTTTAAGGAAAAGAGCAATATAAAATAGATAAGGATGAATAATATGAAAGCTACAAGAATTGTAAGAGTTACAGGAGTACAAGAAAATGCTGAAGGAGAAGAAAGTATAATCGAATTATTTACAGAAGGTGTTTTTTATATAAAGAATGGAAATTATTACATTGTCTATGAAGAATCAGAAGTTTCTGGTATGGAGGGAACAACTACAAGTTTAAAAGTAGAAGATAATAAAAAAGTATCTATGAAACGTTTTGGTACAATGAGTACTAATTTTGATTTTGAAAAAAACAAACAATTTGAAGCTAGTTATATGACTGCATATGGAAATCTTACTATAAATATACTTACAAACACTTTACATATAGAAATTGATGAGGAGACAGGAAAAGGTAATATAGAAATAGACTATGATCTTAAGGTTTTAGGTAATGTAAAAACAGCTAATAAATTAAAAATACAATTGATCTAAGAGGTTTTGCTTACTATTTTTAAAGATTAGTATAATATTAACAATGAATATATGGACTAAATCCCTCTAATATGGTAAAGTTATATTGATTAGATAGGAATATAATATTTATAAGAGGGGGATTTATTTTATGATAGTAGACAAATCTGTTAGAGAACTAATAGACGCATTAGAAAGTAAAGATTCAACAATAGTAGGTGGAAGTGCGGCAGCTGCAGTAGGAAGTATAGGAACATCTCTTCTAACTATGGTTGGTAATTTAACATTTGGTAAAAAATCATATGAGAGTTTAGATGCAGAAACTAAAAAAGCATTTGAAGATAGTTTTGAAGGATTTAATAGATTAAAAAATGAACTGTATGTTTCTGTTGATAGAGACCAAGAAGTATTTGAAGCATATATGTCAGCACTTCAAATGCCAAGAGATACAGATGAGCAAAAAGCTGTAAGAGATGAAGCTTTAGCAACGTCAACAGTAGAGGCTTTAGAAGTTCCATTAGAAACTGCTAAACAAGGTTTAGGAATACTTAGACTTGCAAAAGTTTTTGCAAATCATGGGAACAAGTATGCTATTACAGACGTAGGAGTAGGTTCTCTAATGGCTTATGCAGCAATAGAAGGAGCTTTATTTAATGTAATCATAAACTTAAATGGTATAAAAGACGAAGCTTATGCCAAAGAGAAAAAAGCAGAAAATGATGCTATCTTAGCAGAAGCTAAAGAATTAAGAGATGAAATATTAGCCATTGTATATAGTAGAATATAGTAATTAATTATTACCTGTATATTAGTTAAAAATAAAAAAATCATCTATACTATAGTATCTAGTGTAGATGATTTTTTTACATTGCAAATTTATTATTAATATGGCACTATATAGATATCAACATGTAATAAAAGGCATCCTTGTATACAAATGCGAGATGACGTGGAAACCGTTTCTTACATTAGCTTACCGACGTTATTTGTAGGGGCTGGTTTCCACGGAAGCCCGGGCCTAATATGCATTTCTTACATTATCCACATTATTAATAGAGGTGATCGGATGAAAAATAAAGCAGTAATTTTAGGTAGTAATTATTATATAGGTTTAAGTGCCATTAGATGCTTGGGTGTTAAAGGAATATATACTGTAGCTATAGATTATTCTGATAAAGACAGATATGGAGCCAAATCAAAATATTGTTCAGAAAAATTAATTGCACCCCATTATAAAAAAGATAAAGAAGGATTTGTTAAATTTTTAAAAGATTATGCTAGCAAAGAAAACTCACCTCCAGTTCTTATTCCTTGTCATGATTCCTATGTAGAGGTTATAGATGAATACTTAGATGAATTAAAGGAATATTATCTTATTCCACAAACTGAAGCAGGCTTATATACTAAGTTAATGAATAAGGAAACATTGCATAGACTTGCTATGGAAAAGGGAATGGCTGTACCAGAAACAGTTAGAGTAAATGAAGATAATTTTTATGAAAAAATAGAAAACATGGTTAAATATCCTTGCATAGTAAAACCAGTAGACTCATCATCCTTTGTTGCAAAGTTTAGAAGTAAGATGTTTAAAGTTAATAACAAAGAAGAATTAGATAAAGCTTTAAAAAAGGCAAAGGATGCAAACTTAGAGGTAATTGTCCAAAGAATTATACCAGGATTTGATGATCATATGTATACCTTTGATGCATATTTAAATCAAGATTCTAAAGTGACCCATTGGATGACTGCTCAAAAATATCGCCAGTACCCTATAAACTTTGGAGCTTCTGTATATACTGGGCAAAAATATGTACCTGAACTATATGACATTGGTGCAAAATTTCTTGAAGAAGTTAAATACAAAGGATTTGCTGAAATAGAATTTAAAAAAGATGCTGAAACGGGACAATATTATTTAATAGAAATAAATGTGAGAATTACAAACTTTAACAATTTAATATACAAAGTAGGGTTAAATGTTCCCTATATAACTTATATGGAAATGATAGGACAAGCTTTAGAAGCTAAAGCCATAAGAGAAAATACAAATCGTGTATTTTGGTATGCATATGAGGACATATTAGCTATAAAGGATTATATTAAAACAGGACAACTTTCTGTAAAAGAAGTCATTTTTTCTTTATTTAAACCAAAAGCCTACGCCATATGGAGCTTAAAAGATCCTAAGCCTGGATTTGAGTTTTTTAAAATGACTTTTAGAAATGTAGTTAAAAAATTTAGGGCATAAGATCCTTCATTTCATTCAGGACAACAACTTTCCTAGGATATTGTCATTCCGAGTGAAACGAGGAATCTTCGCCTTTAAGCATAACATCCAAGCCTAACCCAAATTACACAAACCAGAAAAGAGGACTAATAATGATTAAATTAAAACAACTATTGAATACTATAAAAGTTAAGAATATTTATAATGAAAATAAAAAAGACTTAACTATTTCTGGAGTATCATATCACTCACAAAGAGTAAAGGCAGGAAATATATTTGTATGTATTAAAGGCTACAAAACCGATGGACATAAATACTTACAACAAGCACTTGAAAATGGTGTCATAGTTGCAATTGTTGAAGAATTTCAAGGAGATATAAACATACCGCAATATAAAGTAGAAAATAGCAGATTAGCTTTAGCTAAATTAGGAGCAGAATTTTATAATAATCCATCACAAAAGATGAAGATGATAGGCATTACTGGAACTAATGGAAAAACCAGTACTGCATTTATGACAAATGCTATTCTAGAAAATCAAGCTTTAAAGACAGGTTTATTAGGGACAGTTTCTATAAAAATAGATGATTATTCTATTCCTTCAGATCTTACAACACCAGAATCTTTGGATTTACAATATTATTTAAATGAAATGGTCAATAAAAATGTTTCACATGTAACAATGGAGGTTTCATCTTCTGCCCTGGAGCTGCACCGTGTAGAAGAAGTTGATTATGACATAGTTACACTAAATAATATTAGTCGTGAACATATTGATTCCCATGGTTCATTTGACAAGTATTTTCAGGTTAAATCAGAATTTATAAAAAATGCTAATGAAAAAAGTATAGCTATACTTAATTTAGATTGTCCATATTCTGCATCCTTGGTAAAGCAAACCAAGGCACAGGTAATTACATTTGGATTAAATAGTAAAGATGGGCATATTGTATGCAAAGACTTAGATTTAACTACGGGTAGGGCTAAATTTACTGTTGGGATTTTAAAGGAATTTAAAGTTGGAGACAAAAGATATATGCCAATGGAATTTAATATAGAGCTTGCAGTTCCGGGGCTTCACTCTGTATATAATTCTATGGTGGCTATTATAATTGGACTTTTATCTAATGTATCTATAGCTACAATACAAAATGCATTAAAAACATTTGCTGGAGTAGAAAGACGGTTTGAATTTATATTTGAAGATGATATAAGAATTATAGATGATCATTTTGCCAATGTTGGAAATATAAATGTTACTTTAGAAACATTAAAATTTATGGATTATGAGAAACTTCACTTAGTATATGCAATTAGAGGAGAAAGAGGACCTACAGTAAATAGAGAAAATGCAGAGACAATTGTAAAATGGGCCCCCAAGCTCGGACTGGATAATATAATATCCACTACAAGTATATCTCATGTAACTTCAAAAGATAAAGTAACAGATGAAGAGCTTAAAGTATTTAAGAAAGTAATGGATGAAGCTAATATTAAAGTGGACTTATATGAAGAATTACCAGATGCAATAGAAAAGGCAATATCTCTAGCAAAACCTGGCGACTTAATACTTTTAGCAGGATGCCAAGGAATGGATTATGGAGCTGAAATTGCACTTAATGAAATTTTCAAAATAAGAAAGGACTTTCCTAAGGATAAACTTTTCAAACCATTAGAAAAAAGAGTAGCAGGTATAAGTGACTTATAGGTAGTTAGGACTAACATATACTCCTCTTTAATATCAGATTTTTTATTTAATCTGGTATTAAAGGGGAGTATTTTAATGCCTTTTTTAATCTTGTAAGTAATATTTGAATATGTTATAGTTTAGCTTACAATAAAATTGCAAGAAAAACATAATAATATGTCGAATAATAGGGAATAAAGATTAAAAA
>CAYLXY010000105.1:0-6548 GCA_964387405.1 uncultured Clostridiaceae bacterium | reverse complement strand
TGCTGTTCCGCTTCCGTATCTACCTTATAAATAAAAAACATTATTGTTATAGTTGACATGATAATAGTTATAAAAACACCTTTCCGGTTAAATATATTAACTTTGTTATTTAATTTACTCCATATCAATAGTATTGATAATATTTCTAATATGGACAAAATAAATATCTCATACCATTGCATCTAACTTCCTCCCCAGCTTTGTAATTTAACTTGAAAATCGATTTGAAAATTCTTCTTTACAAGTATTGCTTATACAAGCCTGTAAAGCATATGATTTGAAGTTAATAATCCACGAACCTTTTTCAGATTTATCTATTTTATAAATGTTTTCTAAGTTAACTATATAAGACCTATGGGTTAATATAAAATATTCCTTTGGTAGCATTTCAAGTAGTTTTTTAATTGTAATGTTTTTAATTAAAAGTTCTTTATCTTTTGTATGTATTATACAATTTCTTTTTTGTGATTCAATAAATAATATTTCATCAGCATAGACTTTTATGGTACAATCCTTCATTTCAAAATATACATGCTGTCTATCTAGTTTAATAAGTTGTTTTTGTTTCAATATACCTTTTGATAAGCGTTTAATTATTTTAATCAACTCTTCCTTTTTATAAGGTTTTTCAATAAAATCATAACAGTTAACCTTTTTAAAAGCATCTAACTGAAAATATATATGCGTAGTAATAAAAACAATATAAGTAAGTTCATATTTATCTATACTTCTGATTATTTTTGCAATTTCAAAACCTGATATATCTGGTAATTGAATATCTAATATAAATAAATCTATATCAACTTTTTCTAATATTTTAAAACATTCTTCTCCTGTGACTGCCTTATAAATATTGAATTCTTTAGAAATGGATTTAATTATTTTTGTTATATTAGTCATTTCATACTTATTATCTTCCACAAGTAAAATGTTCAATTTTTAGCCTCCTTAATTTGATAAATTATAAGAGTACTATATAATAATTCGACAAAAAATCTTATTTTCCTTTTATGGTCAAACTAATTGTTAAAGAATATAAATATCAACAAAAATAAGAGAACATATTAATATGCTCTCTTATTTTTTATTTGTTATATTTTTTATAAATCATAAGTTATACCATTGATATTTATTTCAATCATCGGTTTATATTTTTTCATTTATTAATTCTAATCCAAATAATAATTATCTTTTTATTACTGCTCCTACAGGACATACTTCTACACATGCATTACACTTAATACAAGCTTCTGTATCTATTACGTGTAATTCTTTTACTTTACCACTAATACATGATACTGGACAGTTTCTAGCACATTTTGTACAACCAATGCAGTCATCTGTTATAAAGTACTCTAATAATTCTTGACATGAACCAGCTGGACATTTTTTATCATTAATATGAGCTTCATATTCGTCTCTAAAGTATCTTATTGTAGAAAGTACAGGGTTTGGAGCTGTTTGTCCTAGCCCACAAAGTGAAGAATCTTTTATAGATTCAGCTAAGCTCTCTAGTTTTTCTATATCTCCTGGCTCGCCCTTACCTTCAGTTATATTTATTAGCATTTCTAACATTCTTTTAGTACCTTCACGGCATGGTGTACATTTTCCACATGACTCATCTACTGTAAAGTCTAGGAAGAATCTAGCAATATCAACCATACAGTTATCTTCGTCCATAACAATCATTCCACCAGAACCCATCATAGATCCTAGTGCAACTAAGTTATCATAGTCAATTGGTGTATCAAGAAATTCTGCAGAAATACATCCTCCAGAAGGTCCACCAGTTTGAATAGCTTTAAATTCCTTACCATTTGGAATTCCACCACCTATATCATAAATTATTTCTCTTAAAGTAGTTCCCATTGGTATTTCTAACAATCCAGTGTTATTTATTTTTCCACCTAAGGCAAAAACTTTTGTTCCTTTAGATTTTTCAGTCCCCATAGTTTTAAACCAGTCAGGACCTTTTGTAATAATTTGTGGAATATTAGCAAAAGTCTCAACATTATTAATTAATGTAGGCTTGCCCCATAATCCTTCATTAGCTGGGAAAGGTGGTTTTGGTCTTGGCATCCCTCTTTTACCTTCAATAGATTCAAGAAGCGCCATTTCTTCTCCACATACGAATGCACCTGCACCTAATCTAATTTCTATATCAAAATCAAATCCACTTCCAAATATATCTTTTCCTAATAAACCGTGTTCTTTTGCCTCTTTTATAGCTATTTCTAATCTTTTAACTGCTATAGGATATTCTGCACGAACATAAACATATCCCATATTTGAACCAATTGCATATCCAGCGATTGTCATTGCCTCTACTACTGAGTGAGGGTCTCCTTCAAGTACAGAACGGTCCATAAATGCACCTGGGTCACCTTCGTCTGCATTACAAACAATATATTTTTCAGTACCTTTAGCTTTTGCAGTAAATTCTAACTTTAATCCGGTAGGGAATCCTCCTCCACCTCGTCCTCTTAATTGGGAGTCTTTTATTGTTTCTATAACTTCTTCTGGTGTCATTTCTGTCAATGATTTACCTAAAGCTCTATATCCATCTAGTGCTATATATTCTTGTATGCACTCTGGATTTATTAAACCGCAGTTTCTAAGTGCCATACGTTTTTGTTTTTTATAAAATCCAATTTCACCCATTGGTAATATATTGCCATCTTCACAAACTGAATCTTTATATAATAAGTCCTTTACAACTTCTCCCTTTACAAGGTGTCCCTCTATAATTGTTTCTACATCATCTACCTCTATATGACTATAAAATGATCCTTCTGGATACACTACTACTATAGGACCCGCTTCACAAAAACCAAAACATCCCGTTTTAACTACTTTTACTTTGTCTTCAATCTTTTGTTTTTTTAATTCTTCTTCGAATTTGCTTATGATTTCCATAGATTTTGAAGATACGCATCCAGTTCCAGCACATACTAACACATGCCTTTCTGCACCGTCTCCTGTATCAAACTTTGCACCACTTCCTACAGTTTCCTTGCCTTCTTTAATAAGACGAGCATTGACCATAGTTAAAGACTCTAGTCTCATTTTGTCTAATTCTTGAACAGATTTCAATCTAAGCCCCCCCTTAATACTTTTCTATAATTTCAGCTATATCTTCAACCTTTAATCTACCATATACATCTTCGTTTACAGTTAATACAGGTGCTAAACCACATGCCCCTATACATCTTGTTGCTTCTAGAGTAAACTTACCATCTGCTGATGTTGTACCAACTGCTACTCCAGTTAATTCCTCTATTTTATCTATAATAGGCTGAGCTCCTCTAACATAACAGGCTGTTCCTAAACATACACCTATAGTGTATTTACCTTTTGGCTCCAGAGTAAATTGTGAATAAAATGTAACAACTCCATAAATCTCACTTAAAGGAATTTTTAGTCCTGTAGATATTTCCTGTTGTACCTCTAGTGATACACATCCAAATATATGTTGTGCCTCATGAAGTACAGGCATTAAACCACCCTTTGTTTCTTTATGTTCTTCTATTACTTTATGCAGTTTTTCAAAGTTTTCTTCGCTTAGATAGTTATTTTGCAAAGTGTCCCCCTCCTTTTTATTAACAATTAACGACTATAATAGTTATTAAATTACGTCGAATGTTCAGTATATTCAATTTACGCATATATATATTATATATTAAATCAAATTTCAATACAACCTTTTATTTGTTTATGATATACTTTTACTTTTGAAAAATTCTATTATGTTTTTTGCTACTTTTTCATTTATTCCTTTTACTTCTAACAAGTCATTTTTTCTTGCGTTTTTTATTTTATCAATAGTTTGAAAATGTGTCATTAATGCTTTCTGTCTTACTTTTCCTACTCCTGGTATTTCCTCTAATATAGAATGTAAAGCATTTTTTCTTCTTAAACTTCTATGGTAGTTTATAGCAAAACGATGAGCTTCATCCTGAATTTTACTTATTAATCTAAACAAATTAGAAGTTTTTTTAATATATATCTCTTCTCCTTGGTAAATTAATCCTCTTGTACGATGTTTTTCATCTTTTATAATGCCACATACTGGTATATCTATATTAACAATATTCAAAGCTTTTTTAACACTAGTAATCTGACCTAATCCACCATCTATCATTATTAAGTCTGGAAAAATAGCAAATTTACCTTCTAATACTTCTATAGATTGATCAATAATATTTTTAGTTTCTTCTAACCCTCTTTTAAAACGCCTAGTTATTATCTCTTCTATGCTAGCATAGTCATTAGGGCCTTCTACACTTTTTATTTTAAATCTTCTATAATCACTTTTTTTAGCTTTTCCATTTTCAAATACAACCATAGAACCAACAGACTCTACACCTTGTATGTTTGAAATATCAAAGGCTTCTATACGTTCTGGTATTAGGTCTAGGCTTAAAAAATTTGCTAATTCCTTTAATGTATCTTCTGTTCTTTCTATTTCTAATTTTTTTATAGCTATATTTTGCTCCATAGTTATAATAGCATTTTTCTTTACCATTTCTAATATTTCCTTCTTACTACCTCTTTGCGGTACTCTAACAGTTACTTTGTTTCCCCTTTTTTTACTTAACCACTCTTCTAATACTTGTATATCCTCTATGTTTTCTTCTATTAATATTTCTTTAGCTATAAATGTAGACCTACTATAAAATTGTTTTAAAAATGATGAAATAATTTCTTCTTTACTATTATCTTTGGTATCTTTTAGTATAAAATGTTCTCTTTTAACTAACTTGCCCTTACGTGTAAAAAACACTTGTACCCAACTATCATTTTCTCCTTGAGCCATGGCTATAATGTCTTGATCTTGTTCATTTATAGAAACTATTTTTTGTTTTTCTATAATATTATTAAGAGCAATTACTTGATCCCTATATTTAGCTGCTTTTTCAAAATCCATTATATCTGCAGCTTTTTTCATTTTTTCTTCTATATTATAAATAAGTTCTTCCTCTTTACCATCTAAAAACATAATTATTTCATTTATCATATTCATATACTCTTCTTTATCAACTTTATCTGTACATGGACCTATACATTTTTTTATATGATAATTCAAACAAGGTCTTTCATTATTTTTAATCATTCTTTCTATATTTTTACTACAAGTTCTAATAGGGTATATACTTTGAATAACATCTATTGTCTCATTTAGAGCTCCTATATTTGTATAAGGACCAAAATACTTAGCCTTATCTTTAATAACCTTCCTAGTTTTTATTAATCTAGGATATTCTTCATTTAGAGTAATTTTTATATAAGGATAAGTTTTATCATCTCTTAATAAAACATTGTATTTAGGTCTGTTTTCTTTTATTAAATTACATTCTAATATTAATGCTTCTAATTCTGTATCTGTAACAATGTATTCAAATGTACTTATATTAGATACCATAGCCCTAACCTTAGAGGATTGATTTTTAGAGGATTGAAAATACTGTCTTACTCTATTTTTAAGGGATATAGCTTTACCAACATATATAATTTTCTCTCTTTCATCCATCATCATATAAACACCAGGCTTATCTGGTAATGTTTTTAATTTTTGTTTTATATATGTATCAAACATTTTTTCTCCTCCCTTCTTTTAATCACTATACACCTTCTATTGGTTTTTAAGATTCTTTTTTTGGTTAAGAATAACACTTTTATAATCCTAAGCAGTTACCTTTTGCCATAATCAGCTATGGCCAAGGCCCTTAAATTTTAAAAGCCTATACCAATTAGCACTATTTGGTATAGGCTTTTTTAATTTATACTCCTATATTTTTCTTCTCCTTTTTAAAATTAACTGTTTCTTATTACAATAAGCTATAATTTTTTGGCGATCCCTATCATTAATTCCAATAAATTTACAGCCAAAATTATTTATTCCATCTTCTTTATCTTCTGACTTTCTTAAAACTTTTACAGTTAATAAAAATGGATTATCATCTATTTTCATTTCAAAAACCAGTACAATACCTAAGGGCAATGATAGTTGACTATTTAAAAGAACTCCTCCACCACTAATATCTTTTATCCTGGCAGGAAATATTTTTTCGCTTTCTATTTTCTTGCCATTAATTCCTATTAAATAGCAATTTACTTCTTTATCAAAGGGAACTCTTATATATTGTCTTCTTTGTACAATTTCTATATCTTCTTCATCGGGTTTAATTAAAATTAGCTGATTATTTACAATTTTTTTTATTATAGTTTTAAATAAACAAACCCGTCTACTATTTTCATCAATAATAGTACAATTTACACTTTGAGGTTCTTTCTGAATATATTCAAGAGCTGCAATCTTAGCTTTTGTCTCTTCAACATTCAGAATCTGCGTGTTGTTGGAGTTGAACTCGGTAAGCACATTGCGGTTCTCGTCGCCTTCCTTGAAATACTTATCGTAGTTCAGCCCGCGGTTGTCCGCCGGAACGCGGTAGAAGTTGCCGAGGTCTATCGCTTTCGCGCATTCCTCGTTGGTGAGCAGCGTTTCGTACATTTTCTCTCCGTGGCGGATGCCGATGACCTTGATGTCC